>JABGRQ010000185.1:0-16700 GCA_018648225.1 Chloroflexota bacterium | reverse complement strand
CGCAAGCGACTCTCCACAGCCATGCGAATCACAGAGTAGTATTTCACGATATCGCTTTCAGATTGTGGTGTTTTTTTCGGCGCCAATAGCACGGGCCTGAGAATTTTTTTCTCCACTTCGTAAGCCACATTACGCAAATCATCGCCCAAATAATGACCGGGGATTACTTCTCGCAAATCCGGATTCGCGCCAAAAACCCACCCGCCGTATGCCATTGGAATTTTATATTTATCCAGAGTTTGGGCAACATCCAACAACTCGGAAGCAGCAACAAGGCGATGGGCGGTCAACACGGTTAGCGCAGGTTGTACGGATGCAATCATCTCACCCAAATTAGCAATGGGGACATTGGCGCCTAAATAAACCACCCCCCAACCGCGATTACGTAACAATAAAGACATCATCAGCGCGGGCAGCACATGCTCCTCATTGGGCGTGCAGCTCACAACCACAGTTTCAGGATGAAGTTGCGGCGGAGCGGCAGAAAGCAGAGCGTCAATGCGCCGCTGCACCAGACCAGATGCAAAATGCTCCTGTTGAACAGTCGCTTCGCCGCGATACCAGGCCTGACCAATCTCAGAAAGACCTGCAAAGAAAATATCAAAACAAACAACTTCAGCCGGAAATAAAGCAAAGGCATACGCCACAACCTGCTCGGCGCGGCTCTCATCGAAATTAAGGCAGGCCGCAACCCAGGCTGAACGCAAGTCGTCAATTTGCGCCTCTGTGGGCAGTTCAACACCCGCCAATTTGGGGGGCAGAGAAGTTGCCTTTGTGGTGTCTTCCAAAGGATCGCTCCCCTGCTCCATGAGTGTTTGCCATAATTTGACAGCTTTGCTGATGCTCATACCCTCGTCCTGGCGCGCCAGCAGCCAGCGGAGCGTATCAATATCGCGCTGTGAATACAAGCGATGCCGGCCTTCTGTCCGAGCTGGATTCGGCAAGCCATAACGTCGTTCCCAGGCACGCAATGTATCTGGATGAATACCAGTTTCCTGAGTAACAACACCGAGATTAAAAGAGGGGGTTTCGTTTATTCTTGTCATCGGACTATCATCCTGTCGAAAACACTTTAATCATCGTGATTGAATAATATTAACATGCGTCATCCTATTTGTCAATATATTGCCAATATTTTGACAATTTATTATTGACGTCATGGAAGATGGTTGGTATTATCGTCCTGTAGGCAAAGATTTTGTCCATATATTCAAGGAGAAAATATGTTTCTTTCCACGTTCGTTATCGCCGGGTTGCTTATTCTTGGAATGATGGTCGCCCTCTGGCTGCTCAGTCTGGTATTGAAAGATTCCAGCATTGTCGATATATTTTGGGGAACCGGCTTCACCATCACCGCCTGGGCCTATTTCGCTCTCACACCGGAGGGCTTTGCCACCCGTAAACTACTGGCCGTTGTGCTGGTTACGGTGTGGGGATTGCGTCTCTCTTTGCACATCTTGATGCGAAACCGGGGACATGGGGAAGATTTCCGCTATCAGGCCTGGCGCGGCGAGGCGGGGCGTAAATGGTGGTGGTTCAGTTTCTTCAAGGTATTCCTGCTCCAAGGGGTGTTGATGTGGGTTATCTCCGCGCCGCTGCTCGGGGCGATGATCTCCCCAATGCCAAATAGAATCACCATCGTTGACGCGCTGGGCTGCCTGCTGTGGAGTGTGGGGTTCTTCTTTGAAGCAGTCGGCGATTGGCAGTTGGCACGCTTCAAGGCCAATCCAGCCAACAAAGGAAAATTGCTCACTTCCGGGGTGTGGCGCTATACCCGGCATCCCAACTATTTCGGTGATGCAGCCCAATGGTGGGGATTCTACCTTTTAGCCGTCACATCCCTCCCCGGCGCGCTGACCATTTTTAGCCCCATCCTGATGACATTTTTACTGGTAAAAGTTTCAGGAGTCGCCATGCTCGAAAAATCACTCAAATCTGCCAAGACCGATTACGACGAATATGCAGCACACACCAACGCCTTCATCCCTTGGTTACCAAAAAGTCCACGGATGAACACAGATAGACCCAGATAGAATATCTAGAAATCTGTGTTCATCAGCGATTATCTGTGGTTCAGATAATCGCTGTGAACTCTGTGACGAATGTGGTTTAATCGCCACATGACTCACATCGAAAAAATCGCCAAAACCCTGAAAATCAAAACCGGGCAGGTCGCTAACACAGTTGAACTGCTCGATGCCGGAAATACCGTTCCCTTCATTTCGCGCTACCGCAAAGAGGCCACCGGCGGCCTGGATGAGGAACAAATTCGCCAGATTGAAGAACAACTCAAAACCCTGCGCGCCCTCGACGAGCGCCGCAAAACCGTACTCAAGACCATCACCGAGCAAGAACAACTCACCCCAGAACTGGAAAACCAGATCAACGCTGTTGAAACACGCGCCGAACTGGAAGACATCTACCGACCGTATAAACCCAAACGGCAGACACGCGCCAGCATTGCCCGAAAAAAGGGACTTGGCAAATTAGCCGATTTCATTTTGCAGCAACCCCAGGGCAAGCAACCGCCCGAAGAAATTGCGGCGGCCTTCCGCAATGCGGAAGTACCAGATGAAGAAACAGCCCTGGCCGGGGCACGCGATATCGTCGCCGAACAGATCAGCGACCATGCGGCGATCCGCAAAACTACGCGCCAGAAAGCGTTGGAATGGGGACAGCAATTTACCCAGAAAGCCGCCGATGCTGATGATCCGCGCGGCACCTACAAAGACTATTATGAATTCGAACTCAATGTAGATCGCCTGCGCCCGCACCAGGTTCTGGCAATCAATCGCGCCGAAAAAGAAAATGTACTGCGCGTGAATATCGACATCCCCGAACGCGACTGGCGGCGCGCCATAGACGACCACTTTCACCCGCGGCTGAGTTCGCCATTCGCCAGAGAATTGACGTTCGCCATCGAAGACGCCGCCAAGCGTCTGCTCTTGCCCGCCATCGAGCGCGATGTGCGCCGCACACTCAGCGAGACCGCCGAAACGCACGCTATCCATATCTTTGCTCAAAACCTGCGCAATCTGCTCAGCCAACCGCCCCTCACCGGGCATGTTGTCATGGGTATTGACCCCGGCTTTCGCACCGGCTGCAAAGTTGCCATCGTAGACCCCACCGGCAAACCCCTGGATACAGCCACGATCTACCCCCACGCGCCGCAAAACAAGACTCAGAAGGCCCTCGAGGCACTCAATCAACTCATCGAGCGGCACGCTGTCACCCTAATCACCATTGGCAATGGCACCGCCTCGCGTGAAACCGAACAGCTTGTGGCCGATTTAATCCAGCAAACGCAAGCAAATTTGCAGTATCTCATCGTCAACGAAGCAGGCGCATCGGTCTATTCTGCCTCTCCGCTGGCCCGCGCCGAACTGCCCGATATGGATGTCTCGATGCGCGGCGCGGTTTCGATTGCGCGGCGGGTGCAAGACCCGTTGGCCGAGTTGGTCAAAATTGACCCCAAATCAATTGGCGTGGGCATGTATCAGCACGATGTAGATCAAAAACAACTCGCCGAAACCCTGCAAATCGTGGTCGAGAGCGTAGTCAATCGCGTCGGGGTGGATGCCAATACGGCCTCTCCGGCGCTGCTCGGTCACGTCTCTGGCATTGGTCCCAAGCTGGCTACACGCATCGTCGAGTATCGCAACGAGAATGGCCCGTTTTACAGCCGCCAGGAATTGCAAAAAGTCTCCGGGATGGGCGCCAAAACCTTTGAGCAGGCTGCCGGTTTTTTGCGGATTAATGGCGGGAAAAATCCGTTGGACGCCTCGGCGATTCACCCGGAGAGTTATCCTGTCGCCGAAGCAGTTGTGCGGGACGCGGCCCTCGAGTTGAGCGCTCCCCCCGAGGCGCGCGCCACAACCCTGAGCGCGTACCGCCAACGCGTCCCCCTCGAGGAGCTCGCCGCTCAACTGGGCGTCGGCCTCCCCACCCTGGAAGACATCTTCGAGCAACTCATCCGCCCGGGACGCGACCCGCGTGAAGATCTGTCCAAGCCGATTCTGCGCAGCGATGTGCTCAAAATGGATGATTTGGTCACCGGCATGAGTATGAAAGGCACCGTGCGCAATGTGGTCGATTTCGGCGCCTTCGTAGATATTGGCGTCAAACAAGACGGCCTGCTGCACCGCAGCCAAATCCCACGCAATCAATCACTCAGTGTTGGCGATGTGATTCAGGTTGAGATTTTGAAAGTCGAAATTGAACGGGGGCGCATCAGTTTGGGTTGGGCGTAATTTTTATAGATCTCTGAGATTTTATTTGCGTTCTTCTAACATGGTTGGCCTAGAATAGCATCATATCTAAAAATTCTTGTGACTGCTCAGCCTCGAACAGAAAGAGACCGGAGAAGCCAAAAAGCGTAAGATCGACGTCAAAGTTGGCTAGGTAAGCGAATCGAAAAAAACTGCGGGGTGGTTTATAATCAGCCCTGCACTCCGAGGGCGGGCGCGATGCTCGTCCTTTTTGCGCTCAAAATTTACCCGAAGTTTTAACGCAAAGCCGCGAAGGAGCCAAGTCGCCAAGAATTTTTATTTTTCCCTTTGCGTCTCCGCAACATTGCGCCTTCACGTCGAATCTGATTTTGTTGTCGCTGGAAAGCATCTTATGGACTATAAAGACTATTACAAAACCCTGGGCGTTGAACGCAGCGCTTCGCAAGCCGAGATCAAAAAGGCTTTTCGCAAACTGGCGCGCAAGTATCACCCCGATATGAACAAGGACGATGCCAGCGCGGAGGAAAAGTTCAAAGAGATCAACGAAGCCAACGAAGTACTCTCCGATGCCGATAAACGCCAAAAATACGATCAGTTCGGCTCGCATTGGCAGCAGTATTCACGCGCCGGAGGTCAACCGGAAGACTTTAACTGGGATGCGTGGCGCACGGCGGGGGGACAGCAAGCCCGACAGGTATCGCAAGAAGACTTGCAGAGAATTTTCGGCAACATGGGTGGCGTAGGCGGCTCTGGCGGTTTTTCCGATTTCTTCGAAGTGCTCTTCGGTGGCCTGGGTGGACGCAGTGGCGGAGTCGACTTTGGGCGGCAACGAGTACGCCAGTCCAGCCGCGGCCAGGATGCCGAACACACTGTCGAAATTACACTTGAAGAGGCGTACCACGGCACCCAGCGCACCCTGCAATGGGAAGATGGACGAAAAATCGAAGCCAGCATCCCGCCGGGAGTTAAAACCGGCTCGAAGATTCGTCTGCGCGGACAGGGTCAACGCAGTGCAATGGGCGGCCAGGCTGGCGATCTGTTCCTAAAAATCAAGGTAATCTCGCATCCGCTTTTCATGCGCGATGGCGATCATATTCGCACCACTGTCCCGGTGGGCTTGTATGATGCACTCCTGGGTGGCGAAGTTGAAATCACCGCGATTGACCGGCGCGTAAAACTTACTATTCCGGCTGAAACTGAAAACGGCAAAATATTCCGTTTGCGCGGCCTGGGGATGCCAAATATTAAAAACTCTAAAGATGTTGGCGATTTATTGGCACAAGTCAATATACTCTTACCTAAGAATTTAACATCAAAAGAGAAGGATTTGTTTCTGCAACTCAAAAAAATGCGTGTATAATAAGCGTCACCGATAGCCTAACCCTTTTTATGTATCAAACAAAAGGCAAGTACTTTTGTACAGCCGCGAAGCAAAACCTGAAGCGGATGTATTTGGGGGATTTTCCCAAGTGCGTCTGCTTTTTTGATCCTCTAACAAGAGTTACCCGTAAGGAGTAGTAGAACGATGAGCACCAAGCGCAAATTCCCCAAAAGCATTACCCGCATGGATTATAAAAAAGCTATCGGGTGGTATGTACGCATCAAATTCCAGGGGGTTGAACACCGCAAGTTCTTTTCCGATAGCGCCTGGGGCGGCTATGATGAGGCCCTTGAATCGGCGATTGAATGGCGCGATGAAAAAGAATTGGAACTCGGCAAACCGCGCACCGAGCGCAGAATACAATCGAACCCCAATAATGCACTCGGCGTTACTGGCATTCAGAGAATTTGGCGAAAGACCGGCGCAACCTACCCAGATGGCAGTCTCAAACCCAATTACACCGAAGTGTATTACGTGACATGGTGTCCGAATACGAAAGAGCGTAAAGCCACTACTATTTCGATCCAAAAATATGGCGAAAAAGAAGCCTGGCGCAAAGCCGTTGCGCTACGCCGCAGAAAAGAGATCGAACTATACGGTGGGGTTATCGCTTCGTGAGTTTCGATCTGCTCCAGGCTGCCGCATACGGCGGCGAAGATTGGTCATCCCGCACACGGAGCCACGCAGAAGAAATTGGCTCCGTGTGGCGCGCTTGCGGCATTGACAGCGAATGGGCGCGCCTCAAGGCTGTGCTGCTTCACGAGCCGAGCGCGGAATGGGAACAGATCAATGATCCCAATCTGGTACAGATGCTCCACCAGCCCAATCTAAACCTGGCGCGCCAGCAGCATCGCGCCATCGCTCACGCGTATCGCTCAGCGGGAGTTGAGGTGGAGTACGTTGCGCCAAACGAAATTCCTTCGCCCAACCTGATCTTTTGCGCGGATTTATTTTTCATGACCCCGGAGGGCGCCATTCTGGCGCGACCAGCCTCCACGGTGAGGGCCGGTGAGGAGCGCTGGATCGCACGTCGTTTAGCTGATTTGGGTATCCCAATTGTGCGCACCTTGAACGGAAATGCTACCTTTGAAGGGGCCGATGCTCTGTGGCTGAATCCGGAGAGGGTGCTGTTGGGGCACGGCCTGCGCACGAATGCGGCGGGAATCGAACAGGTGGCTGACGTGCTGCAAACGATGGGGGTGCGCACCATCCCGGTGGAACTGCCTTATGGCGGCATGCACCTGATGGGCCAACTGCGCTTTGTGGATGAGAATCTGGCGATTGCCTGGCCATATCGGGTTTCATACCCCACAGTAGCGGCGCTGCGCGCCCACGGCTTCGAGGTGGTATTCATCCCCGATGAAACAGAAGCCACCCAGGGCCACGCGCTGAATATCGTCACACTGGGACGGCGCGAAATCCTCATGCCAGCGGGCAACCCGATTACACAGGCGTTTTTTGAATCCCACAATATCATTTGCCATACCATTGAGATCACCGAACTCATCAAGGCAGCCGGGGGCATCGGCTGCTTAACGGGTATATTGGCGCGCGAGCGCAGCGAGCGCATCGGTTGACATGCATTCGGGAATCAAGTAAGCTCTATCCATGGTCACCAATCGAATGACACTCGTGCGAGATCGACTATCGGATGCGATATTTGCGGTTCCCGTACGCATCAAAATCACCGGAATTATGGTGTTGCCCATCTTGATCTTGGGCTTCGCGCTCAATTATTGGGTGCGCACTGGCCTTTCGGACTGGCTTTCATATTTAATTTCAGATGACCGCGTGTATATTGCCATGCAAGCGGGGAGCCGTAGTGTTATTTTTGTTACCGCTCTGGCCGCGATTGCTTCGGTACTCCTAACAGCACTTTTAATGCTGAGTCTGACCAAGCCCCTGCTGGAATTACGCCAGGCGGCTCAACGCGTGGCGGAAGGCGATATTGAATCGCGTGCCCGCGTTTGGGTTCCCGATGAAATCGGCGAGGTGGCTACTGCCGTCAATAGTATGATTGACCGCATGGTAAGCAGCCAGCAACAATTGCAGCGCTCAAACCGACGCTTCCAGGCTATCAACCGTGTAGCTATGGCAGCCAGCCGCGCGCTTGATCTGCAAAATGTGCTCGATGTTTCGCTGCATACAACCCTTGAGGTGATGGGCTTTGAAAGCGGGTGGATCTTTCTCAAAGACGCCGACGATCCGGATAATCACAAGTTGCGCCTGGCAAGTTCAGTGGCTGTACCCCAAACATTTAAACAAACCCTGATCGAAAACTCCGATCAGATTTGTTCGCATGCCCAAAAAAGCCTGCAATCCAATGGGGACGTGGCAGCATCCATGCACATTTGCGAACAGATCAAACGCCCAAGCGATGGCAACATCTATCATCTGCTGATTCCGATTGCCGCCCGCGGCCAGCGCTTTGGACTGGTCAATATTATTTGCCCGGAAGACAGTAAACCCAGCAGTAATGATATGGATACGTTCAGCACGATTGGCTCACAAATCTCGGAATTTGTCGCCAACGCCTGGTTACACACAACACTTAAAGAGAAAGAATCGGCCCGTCAGGCGTTGTTAACGGCCCTGGTCAGCGCACAGGAAAATGAACGCGCCCGTCTCTCGAGAGAATTGCATGATGGCGCAGGCCAAAGCCTGACCAGCTTACTTATCCGCCTGAAAACGCTCGAAAAAACAGCCGCGGCTGAAGGACTGCGAAACAACGTCAGCGATTTATGCCAGTCCGCATCCGAAACGATCGAACAAATTCGCGGCATCTCTCACCGATTGCGCCCGGCGGCGCTGGAAGAATTTGGCCTGGAAGTTGCCCTACGCACACTCAGCGAAGAGATGCTCAGCGAGGCTGGCATTGTCTGTAAGTACGAAATTGATCTGCATAGCCAACGCCTGCCCTTTGAAATCGAGACCAATTTATACCGCATTGCCCAGGAAAGTTTAACGAATATCGTGCGCCACGCGGAGGCAAGCCGGGTAAAAATCCAAATCGATGTATCACCAACGGCCGTCAACCTGATGATCGAAGATAACGGCAAAGGTTTTTCGGTCGATAATTTCAGTAACAATACCACCAGTCGCCGCTTAGGTTTGATTAGCATTCAGGAACGCAGCGATATGATTTCAGGAACGCTGATCGTAAAATCCGCACCCGGAGCCGGGACATTGCTGCATGTGCGAGTTCCGCTCGAAATGGAAACCAACTAAAAATATGCAGCCCATTCGTTTATTGCTTGTGGATGACCATAAAATATTGCGGGGCGGATTGCGGGCCTTGATCGAAAGCGAAGACGATATGATCGTGGTCGCTGAAGCGGGTACAGCCCGTGAGGGAATTCGCCAGGCAACCGAATCGCAACCCGATATTATCATTATGGATTTAGGCCTACCCGATGGCAGCGGACTGGATGCCATCCGCAAGATTCGGCGGCTGGATTTACCCGTTCATATAATTGTATTGTCCATGCATTCCGGTCAAGAATTGGTACTGGAAGCGGTTCAGGCGGGCTGCGATGGATATGTCCCCAAATCGACGGCGCACACGGATCTGCTGCAAGCCATCCGCAGTGTCTATCAGGGCAAACGCTATCTGCACCCTGATGCTGCGACAGTCGTTATCGACAAACTACTCGAACAGCAAACCAATTCCCAATTACTCGAAAATCTCTCGGAGCGCGAACAAGCCGTGCTGCGCTGGTGTGCTATGGGGTATACCAGCCGCGAAATTGGCGAACGCCTGTCACTCAGTCCGAAAACAGTTGACACCTATCGCGCCCGCGCTATGGAGAAACTTGATCTGGAACATCGTTCGCAAATTGTGCAGTTTGCCCTCAAAGCTGGGCTGCTCGACAAAACTGATTCGTAGGCATAAAGATAGTATGAGGAGTTCTTAGTGGTAGAAAAAGGCCGAAAACTCATCACTCGCCGAGAGTTTATTCGTATCGCCGGAATTACAGCAACATCGCTGGCTGCCAACACGCTCCCGGCGGCCAGCCCGACAAAAAACACCGCACCACCTTCCCAGCAGCTACTCAGCTCCACGGGAAAAGCGCCGCGCCCCTGGTGGGTTAAATCCGTTGAGAAACCGACCGTCGAAATCGATTGGGATCAGCTTCAGCGCTTCGACTCGCGCAAAACTATGCGCAGTTCCGGATTCGCCGCGTTCATTGGGCAAGACGAATACGATCATCTGCTGCGGGTTGCTGAAGAAAGCGAGAAACAACGCATCATCAACCATACCCCTGGTTACACCCTCAAAGACCAGGCGCTCAACGCGGCCCAGGGTCTCGGGGCACGCGGAGCGCGTTCTTTCCTCGGCCCGCAAAATGCGCAGACACCCCATGAACGCGGTGTGGCACCCTGGAGCGGATCACCCGAAGAAGCCTCCCGCATGTTGCGGGTTGCCATGCGTCATTTTGGCGCTGCCACCATCGGTTTTGTTGAACTCAACGAACAAACACGCAAGCTAATCTACACTCACGACCCCGACGGTAAAGAACTTGTTTTTCAGGATACCGATCAGGCCTCCGAAACAGCCACCCGGCGCATTATTCCCAACAAGGCTAAATGGGCAATTGTCTATACGGTACAGATGTCTATTGAGACCGTCAAGCGCGCGCCCACCGCAATTGCCGAGCAAACCACACTTTTATCGTATAGCCGCGGCCGGGATATTCAAGAGAAAACGCAAGAATTTTTGCGCGGATTAGGATACCAATGCCTGGGGGAGGCCACCAGCAATGCGCTGGCCATCGCCCCGGCTCTGGGGGTGATGGCCGGTCTCGGAGAGTTGTCGCGCCTCAACAGGATGATTACGCCCGAATTTGGCCCCATGGTGCGCATGTTCAAAATGATTACCGACCTCCCACTGGTTCCCGATCAACCCATTGATGCTGGCATTTTCGATTTTTGTAAATCCTGCAAAAAATGCGCCGAGGCCTGTCCCTCCAGCGCGCTCAGCCTGTCCGATGAGCCATCCTGGGAAACGGAAGGCCCCTGGTCTAATCCCGGACACAAAGCCTTTTTCGAGAATTCGGTCAATTGCCGCACCTATATGACCGAAAAAGCAGGTACAAATTGCAGTATCTGTTTCGCGGTTTGCCCCTTCTCAAAGAAGAATAAAGTCTGGCTTCACAGCTGGATCAAAGCCGGGGTTGCCAAACTCCCTTTTCTAGATGGTTTCCTGCGCAGTATGGATGATGCTTTCAGCTATGGCGCGCAAAAAGACCCCGAACAATGGTGGTGGCAAAATTTGCCCGAATACGGTATCGACACCGAGCAAACCCTGCGCGAAGATTAGGAACCAAAAGAGGCATTCTCTCTGCGAAAGCGCTAGCCTGAGCAGTTAAGGGAAAACTCAAAATATGTCATTTAAGGTATTTTAAAGCTATGGATAATGACGATTATCGCCTCATCCGATTTATGCGCCGCCCCTGGTACGAGTGGGCGGCCTGGCTCCTGTGGGTATTTCTAGAAATATTATTTGCACAAGCCGCCATTGCCAGCAGCAAGGAATTTGAACCCCGCGCTGCGACACTCTTCTGGCTGATGTTCGGCGTATTGCTTCTAGGGGGTATCACCAGCTACATTATCCGGCGGGATCGTCTCTTATAACACATTATCCCTGATATTCTGGGAATCAAACGGGCTGCAACCTATGAGTTGCAGCCCGTTTGATTCTCAAGCAGACACCTGTCAGGAAAAACCCTACAAAGGTGAGGAGATTTCCCGCTACAACCAGCAATCCGCTTTTGCTATGATGGTGTTACTGAAATATGCTAGCAAAGTCCTGAAATGAGGAAGGTGCAATGAAGAATTTTATCCAGAAAATCCGGCTTTTTTTCTACCCCAGCCTGGAAGCAAGCCGCTGGGCGAAAACTGCACCCTTTCTGGTGCTGGCTTTGATTTTTGTGTTGACAATCTTCATCGGCACATATACCTGGGAGTACACCAACTCGCCTGAGTTTTGTGGCAGCGCCTGTCATGGTGTCCACCCATCTGAAAATCTCTCTTATTTGAACTCGCCCCACGCCGAGGTCAAATGCGTAGAATGTCACCTCGGGCGCGCACCGATTGGCAGCCAGATTGGGCGCAAAATCGGCGAAGTTCGGCATGTCACCGCCTCCCTTTTCAAGAACTACGAATATCCCTTGGTATCCCACACCTTGCGCCCGGCAGAAGAAGTTTGCGAAGAATGCCATAACGTAAAAAAGTTTTCTGATGCAACTCACAAGGTAATCGCCACCTATGACATCGACCCCGAAAACTCGCTGTATCGCACGTTTCTGGTGCTCAACACCGGCGGTGGCGACAGCAATCAGGGAATTCACTGGCATATCAATAACACAGTGCTGTATGCCCCCACAGATGAATCGGAACAAGAAATCCCATTTGTGCGCGTGGTCAACAAGGAAGGCACTGCCACCGATTATGTCGATATCGCCTCTGGGTTTGATCCCTACTCGGTAAATGAAGAAGAACTGCAGAAGATGGACTGCATCACCTGCCATAACCGCGTTACACACAATATTTTACAGCCCGAAACAGCCATCGATCAGGCTCTGCAACACGGCGTGATTTCCACCAAGCTGCCCGAAATCAAACGCGTGGCGGTTGAAGCCTTGCGCGCAGAATATGACTCGCCTGAAAAAGCGATGCTGAGCATCGCCAATATCAAGTTGTTTTATCAAGAAAACTATCCGGATGTCTACGACGTCGCCTGGGAAGAACTGGATGCCACTGTTCAGATCATCAAAGACATCTACACGAGCAGCATCTTCCCTGAACAAAAAATGGACTGGGATACACACCCCAACAATCTGGGACACAACACCGACCCGGGTTGTTTCCGTTGTCATGATGGCAATCACCTCACCAATGTGGGTGGTGGAATTCCGCTGGCATGCAGCCTGTGCCACGCGACCCCGGTGATGGCGGGACCAGAAACCACGCTGGTTCATTTGGATATCAACGAAGAGCCGCGCCCCACCACACACGCGGAACCGGGCTGGCTGACCCTGCACCAGATTGCATATTTCCCCGAAGACCCCGACGAAACTTGTTCAGGATGCCATGACACAACCAACTACGAAACGGCGGATGGCTCATCCTTCTGTGCGAACCCCGCCTGTCACGGGCGCGCCTGGGACGGGCTTGATTTCGCAGCCATGCTGGAAAACGAAAGTACGCTCTCGAAGATGGTCTTGCAACTACCGCATGTGCCTTATGGGATGAGCAATTTCGAAGCCTGGGGCGAGAATCTAAACATGATGGATGAAGTACACCGGATTCAAGAAGAAATGGTGTGTGCCGATTGTCACGATCCATTTCCGCCGTCAAATCCCCCAGCCAATGATGTGTGTATTTCCTGCCACGGTGAAACCGAGGAAGGTTTTGCAGAACTCACTTCGCGCTTTGAATCAGACCCTCACGATTGGCACTACGGCGAAGGCTATCCCTGCTATGGTTGTCACATGAACTATGGCCCCTATAAAGAATCATGCGCCCTGTGCCACGAGAATATTCCTTACGAACTCAAAGACGAGACTGCTGGCAACTAGCCGTTCTAACAATCAGGCCACGAAATATGACTGACACGCCTCCACCATCGAACGAAGAACTACGCGCCGAGCGCAAACAGCGCCGCATGAAGTTCTGGTCGCATATCGAGGAATTGCGCGCCCACTTGTTGCGCATGGTAATTGCCCTAGTTCTAGGGACGGCGGTCAGTCTGGCTTTCGTCAACCGCTTGCTTGAGTTTTTGCTGCTCCCGATGGGTGATATTCGCCCGGTTTCGCTGCACCCCACCGAATCAATCGTTGTGTACTTCCGTCTGGCCTTGATGCTGGGTGTTGTCATCGCCTTGCCAGTTATTCTATATCAATTATTATCCTTCATCGTTCCGGGGTTGACCAAGAAAGAGCGCCGTATGCTAATTACATCGGTGCTGGGAATTGGTTTCTTCTTTGCTCTGGGTGTAACTTTTGCTGGTGGTTTGATGCTTCCGTTGGCGCTCAATTATCTACAAGGATTTATGAGCGATCTGGTACAACCCACCTATTCGATTGACGGCTATATCTCATTTGTGACCACAGTAATGTTGAGCAGCGGCACTGTCTTTGAGACACCACTACTACTGGCGCTGCTGGCCCGATTAGGGTTGGTAACTTCTCGACAACTGTCAAAAGGCCGCCGTTTTGCATTGGTTGGCATTGCAGTTTTAGCCGCAGTGATAACGCCAACACCCGATGTTTTCAACATGATGCTGGTCATGGCTCCGTTGCTGGTTTTGTATGAACTGGGCATTGTGCTAGCCTGGTTTGCTGGCCGTGCCCGAAATAAAGCGCTCGTTGAAGCAGGAGTTGAAAGCATATGAGATTTTTCAATCTTGGCGCGGGTGAATTAATGTTGATCTTCTTGTTGGCTGTACTGGCTGTTGGCCCCAAAGAAACGGTGCGCCTGGCCGGAGAAGCCCGCGAGATTATTAAATCTATCCAAGGCGTATTTTCAGAAATGACGAGTGAGGTTACGCGCGCTACGACGAGCATCCTCGATGACTCGAAGAGCGATAACGACAAGTCATAATCGCCATTACCACGATCGCGAAAGGAGGCAGAATCAACCCAATTAATTGCAATCAACTTCCCCCCAGTGTCGCAGTTGGAAATTTTATAGACCGCTGATTGACACACCATGCAGTCCGAATTTTACCAATCAAAAAAACTTCAGTCCTGGTACTCCAAACCCCCGGATGGGTGGGGTAAAAGGCGAAGCCGGTGAACTTGATCTACAAGTAAGTCCGGCGCTGTCGCGCAACTGTAAGGTCAGCCGATAGCTGTAAGCCAAAAGCCATTAGCATTTTGCTAACCGCTGACGGCTACCAGTTTATCGCTAACCAAGCCAGGCCGCCCGCCAAGACTGATGTTTCCACAAGCCTCGCTGAAAGGACGGTGGGAACTCCTCGAAAAAAAGGAGAATGAAATGCCTGAAAGCCTGACCCGACGCGAGTTCATGAAAGAACTCGGCAAATTAGGTGCTGTTGCCAGCTTGGCTCCCATGGTAAATCTGGAAGAACAGGCATCTGACAAGGCTGTTGGGCTACAACGCCCCAGCTTCATTAAAACCCAAGACGAGCCGACCAGTGGTGTCGATTGGGCCAATGTTAATCGCTATGCAGAATTCAACACCGTGCGCCGCGGTTTCACCAAGTATGTGGGTGAAGATGAGGCCAACCGCCTCTCAGAATTGCGCGCAGCCAATTTGGATAAATGGCTCAAAGAAGGCAAAGATGGTTACACCCTGTTAGATCGCGCCATGCAAAGTGGCGCCGGTTCTGGTGGTGTACCCCGCAGTTTCATCGGACCACAAAAAGCCAAAACCCCTGAAGACCTGGGCGTGCCCAAGTGGGAAGGCTCTCCTGAAGAAGCTGCCATGGTTGTAACCGCTGCACTGCGTCACCTGGGTGCAGCCACAGTTGGTTTTGTGGAATTAGATACCAATACTACCGAAAAACTGATCTACTCGCACGACCCCGATGGCGTAGAATTACGCATCGAAGATGCCGAACAGCCCGAAGAAACCGAAGAATATCGCCTGATCCCCAAGAAAGCGCGCTGGGCTGTCGTCTACACCGTGCAGATGTCCGAAGAAACTATGACACGCTGCCCAACCCCGATTGGCTCGATGACTACATCGCTGACCTATCGTCGCTCCCAGAATATCCAGGAACGTTTGCAAGAGTTCTTGCGCGGCTTGGGTTATATGGGCATTGGCGAAGCCAGCACCAACGCCCTGGGCATTGCTCCGGCCTTTGGTGTCATGGCTGGTTTGGGTGAACTCTCCCGCCTCAACCGCCTGGTCACTCCCGAATACGGCCCGATGGTGCGCGTCTTCAAGCTGCTCACCGATCTCCCCCTGGCGCCGACCAAACCGATCAACGCCGGCATCTGGGATTTCTGCCATGACTGCCTGAAGTGCGCCGAGATGTGCCCGCCGAAGAACCTCAGTTTTGGCGATGCCACCTGGGAAGTGCGCGGCGGCTGGAATAATCCCGGTCACGAAGCGTTCTTCGAGAACTCGACCGCTTGCCGTTCCTACTGGAATCAAATTGGCACCAACTGTGGTATTTGCTTCACAGTCTGCCCCTTCTCCAGCAAGAACCTGGCATCCTTCCACCGCTTCCGCAATTCGGTTGCCGCCAAGACACGCATGTTCAATAAAGCATTCGTCAGCCTCGACGATTTGCTCTACTCCCCATACCGCGATCAACCGGAAACACCGCAAAAGAGCGCGGCCTCATGGTGGAAACAGAACTTGCCCGATTACGGCATTGATACCTACCAGACCGTTCGAGAAACCAGCTAGTATTTAGGAGGATGCAACCATGTTGTGGCTTATCTTAGGTTTAGTGCTTGGAGCCGGTGTGTACTGGCTTGTGACCACTGAAAAAGTGAAATTAACCTGGTACGAGTGGGTTTTGGCAGTTGTAGGTGTAATCTTGTTACTCTACGGCATCGAAAACTACTCTGCCTCTCAACTAGAGCTAGAGCCGCGTGCCGGTGGATTCCTGCTGCTGATTATCGGCTTGCCGGGATTGATTCTGGCGGCTTTGGCAGGCGTCTTGGCCTTCTTGCGAGCAAAAAAGGCGTAGCGTCTAAATAACCCCATCTTAATCTGGAGCCTGGGGGGGATGAGCTTTTAGCAAGGGCAATCATCCCCTCCAGACTAATTTGCAATTATACACGCGGAGCAAAATTATGCCATTCTACGAATATCGCTGCCTGGATTGTCGCGCGAATTTTGAATTGTTTCGCGGCATTAGCCAGCGTGATGATATAGCCACCTGCCCTGACTGTGCTGGAAATCATAGCTCGCGCATGGTATCCGTCCCGGTAATGTTCTCGCAGTCTACGGAGGGCGCCGCCCGCTCCATCGCTGGAGCCCCCTCCGGGTGTGGAAGTTGCTCGGCTACATCCTGCGGGACATGCAGTTCAAATTAATATCAAAACCTCATAAAGAAACCCATCATCCAAGCAGTAATTACCTGCATTCCTGGCTTCTTTATAGATTAG
>JABGRQ010000184.1:1698-7220 GCA_018648225.1 Chloroflexota bacterium | reverse complement strand
CCCTACATAACTGTATGCTTGAGCAACAGAGATTTGTGCTACAATGAAATTTGCCGGGATTTGTTTTTATGTTGGTGAGTATGACTCACAAAGGAGATGATCTATGGATAAAGAGAAAATGCTGAATTTAATGCGATACTGGCTGTTTGGAACCTTCGTGATTGTCTTTGTCGCAGCAACTGTCTATGTAGGGGTTGCCCTGGGAACTGGCCTTGCCATTTTTAAAGAACCCTTCTTTTGGCTGGCTATGGTTATCACTGGGGCTTTGTGTGCAGTATGGTATTACATTTACAAGTGGTATCTCGACAAGAAAGCGTAATTTTGTTGCCATCCCCGGTAAATAAACTGACGAAGTCGCACGATTGACTTCGTCAGTTTGTTTTTAAATTCAGGGTTCTTACTGCCGCATGTGCGCTCCCCCAAATTAAAAGCCCAGAAATTGAAATTATCTGATCTCTGCCAGCACTTTACGAGCAATAACCATGCGTTGTACTTCGCTGGTGCCCTCGCCGACGGTCATCAGGCGGGCATCACGGTACATGCGCTCAACGGGATACTCGCGGCTATAGCCGTATCCTCCGTGAATTTGAATGGCATTACGGGTGACGCGTTCGCCCATCTCGGATGCAAAAAGTTTCGCCATGGCCCCTTCTTTTGTGTATGATAATCCCTGATCCTTGAGCCAGGCTGCGTGATAAACCATCAAACGGGCAGCATGAATCTCGGTTGCCGCATCGGCCAGCATCCACTGAATGGCTTGATGTTCAGCAATCGGCTTTCCGAAGGTTTGACGCTCTTTGGCATAGCGTACCGCAGCTTCCATTGCCGATTGGGCGATTCCCACCGAAATAGCCGCGATGCTGATGCGCCCGCCGTCCAATGTGCGCAGGGTTTGCTGTAACCCATGCCCCTGCTCGCCGAGTAAATTCTCCGCCGGGACGCGCACATTTTCATAGGTGATGGCATTGCTATGGCAACTGCCCAACCCCATTTTTTTCTCATGAGGGGCAACGTGCAGGCCGGGCGTATCCGTGGGGACGATGAACATGCTCATCGAGTCCGAACCACCCTCGGGCTGCGTTACCGCCAGCGTGATGATATAGTCGGCGTCTCCGGCGTTAGTAATCCAGGCCTTGCTGCCGTTAATCACCCACATCTCCCCATCCAATTTCGCCCGTGTGCGCACCGCTTGTAGATCGGAGCCTGCGCCGGGTTCTGTCAGGGCCAGGGCAGCTAGTTTGCTTTTGCCACGGACGGCGCGCGTCAGGTATTGCTGTTTTTGTTCATGAGTGCCAAACCTGGCAATCGGCGCGCAACCCAGACCGGTGTGTGCAGCCACTGTCAGTGCTGTGCCGCCATCTGCCCAGCCCAATTCTTCGATGGCAATTGCAGCACAAATCGCATCCACACCAGAGCCGCCATACGCTTCCGGCGCAGTGATTCCCAAAATACCCATTGGCCCCATTTTGCGCAGAGCAGGCCAGTTGAGTTCGCCGCGTTCACTGAAGTCAGCCGCATGGGGTTGAACTTCTTGCGCCACAAAATCGTGCACGGCCTTGCGCCACATACGTTGTTCTTCGTCTAAGTTAAACTCCATTCGCAATCTCCTTTTGGGTGTTGAAAATGATTAACCACGCAGGGCACAAAGGGGCACGAAGAATTTTTTCGTTGTATTTCTTCGTGCCCTTTGTGGTGAAAATACTTTAAGGTTGCATTGCGTAAAGGTCTTTGAGGGCGTACACATGCTCTTGCCAAACTTTTTGATACCGGACTTCATCCACGGCGGCTTTACGGATCATGCGCTGGCAAAATACCATTTGGCTCTCGGTGCTGCTGGGTTTGCCGTAGAGCTGCAAGGCATGTTTCGAAAAATCGCGCACCATAAAATCGAAAATCTGGTCAATCAATGCTGCGTCGATTGCATAAATGCGTGCGTTTTCGAGAATAAGTTGCGCATAGACAACCAGAGCGAATAGCTCGCCTAATGCGAGCAGAAAATCAATATCTTTGCGCTGAGCCTCATCGGGCGCGGCTGCAAAGAGAAATTCTTTAAGGATGGCGGTTTGTTGGCGGAAAATTTGCACATTGGGGAGGTCAACCGCCCGGAAGGTTTTCTCATAGTCATGGAAGCGGATCTGACTCAGCCCGCGGGTGGTTCCCTGGTCAAAGAGAAAATCATCATTTTGGGGGTGATCCTGCTTGGGGAGTTCCGGGTACTCGGCGGGATTGAAGAAATAATTAGGCATGAACTTGACGATCAGGGCGATATTGACATGCACTGTACCTTCGAGTTTGGGCAGCGCCCGGATGTCGCGTGTCGCCATCTCGAAATACGTGTCGGCTTCAAAGCCCTTGGCAGCAATTACATCCCACAACAGATTGATGACTTCTTCGCCCTGGGTGGTGACTTTCATTTTGACCATCGGATTATAGAGCAGGTAGCGACGGTCTTCGGGTGAGGCGGCGCGCATATAGTCGGCAGCGCGCAGGGCGAAGAGTTTCATCGCCACCAGGCGGGCATAGGCATCCACAAACATCTGTTTGACATGGGGAAAATCAGTGACTGCCATACCATAGAGATGGCGGTTGGCGGCATGGTTGATAGCCTCATACAGGGCATGGGTGCAAATTCCAATCGAAGCCCACCCCAGATTGTATTTGCCTACATTGACGGTATTGAGCGCCGAATCCCAGGCGGCTTGTCCCTTTGAGAGAATCTCGGCTTCGGTTATGGGGTAATCGTGCAGGGCATATTGCCCAACATAGTTTTGGCTGGCGGTCACATTTTTGATGAGTTGATAGCCTTTGTTGCGGAAATCGGCGTTAAAGAATACATATTCACCGCTGTCGTTAAATTTGCCAAACGTAGAGACCATCGGGGCAAGATTGGCATTGCCGATATAGTATTTCTCGCCGTTGGCAAGGTAGCTGCCATCCCCCTGGGGGGTAAGACTCATCTCCGTTGAATAAATATCAGCCCCGTGGTTGCGTTCCGAAAGCCCAAATGCAAAAACGGCACCCTCCTCCAGGAGTTGTGCCGCTTTCTTCTTCAGGGTTTCATTGTCACCCATCCAGATCGGTCCGAGACCCAAAATGCTGACCTGCCATGTGTACCAGTAGGCCAGACCATAAAAGCCCAGAATTTCGTTGAACTGGCAATTGCGCCAGGTATCCCAGCGGTAGTTTTCGTCGGCGCCGTAGGACGTGGGTGTGAGCAGCGTGGCGAAGAGTTTCTCTTGTTTTACAAATTCAAGAAAATCGGCATACCAGACACGGGCGTGGTCGTCGGCCTTGATTTTGGCCTTCCCCTGGTTTTCAAAGAACGCCACCGTTTTTTGCATGATCTGGCGCGAGGCTTCGTCGGGGTAATTGCGGGTGAGCTTATTGGGATTAAGGAGGATCATACGTTGCACCTTTCGGGGAGGGGGTAGTTGAATTATAACATTTTCAGAAGTATATATTTGTGGCCGTGTGTTGACAGATGGACCTAACTGATTATTCTTCTTCAAGCCAAAAGTATCTGCTTATGCGCAAAACAGCCTGATTGTTAGTTGTTTGATAACTTTTATCCTTGAAATCGCACTAGCCACTGATAAAATGTAACATATTTTATTGGGTCTCTGGGCATCCCTGTGGTAGGTGGGGTTTCTAACGGCAGTTCCCAAAAAGCCATTTTATTTTTTGTGGAGAAGATAAATGCCTTTCGATTTGCGCCGATTGCCAAAGCGAGTAAGTACCCTTGATTTTTTACGGGGAGTTCTTGTACTTATTGTGATATTGATTCACGGGACGCGGATTGTGCAGGCGCGGCCATTCCATGCAGCAACACCTTCTACGTCGGCGAGCATCCCTGGCGAGGTGATGTTGGGAGAGTTGTTTACTTTTGATATTGCCTTCAAGAATACCGGCGGCGATGAAGGCTACGGCCCATTTATCGATGTTGTTTTCCCGTATAATAATGGTGATGGTATTGATTTTAATACCGGAACGGGCGCGACATACCTGGGGCAAAAGCTGGATTGTTCAATTGCCACTTTCAATAATCAGGAAAAAGCGACGCATCCTTTTGCCAAAGATACCAGTGGAAACCTGATCGTTATCACCGGGCCAACCGGTTCTGAAGGCAATAAACTCGTATCCTGTAAACTGCCTTTCGGCTCTTTTGTATCCAGCCAGCCAGAAGTTAAAGTCACCTATAACGCCACCATGAGCGCCACAGCAGACCCCAGTACCGCGCTGACCTTTCGTTCTCGGGGCGGCTTTCAATTTGGTGAAGACCCATTGGATAACTGGTGTTGCGATGCCGTAAAACTGAATCCATCCCAGAATACGATTGATGATTGGCCAGGGAATGACGTTGACCCCACCCTGATAACAACTAACAAAATCATGACACCCGGCACAGGGTCTGAGTTTGAAACAGCCACCGGCCCTAATTTTGTCAGTCAGTACACAATCTCGGTAAATATTGCCGATGGGCAGACCATTGATAGCTTGCAAATTACCGAGAACTTGGATGGCCGTATCCAGTTTATGAGCGTGGGATCAGTCAGCCCTTCCGGTTCATGTAGCACAATCCCCAGCACGACGACCCCAGGGGGGATTTTGGTTTGTGATATGGGTTCTGTAACTGGGGGATCAGGCAGCAATGACGCTTCGGTTACCTTTTCATTCTATATTCCAGACAAAGACGTCAGTAGCAACGATATTTTGACGCCCAATGTGGGTGGTTGCAATGGACTAATTCCCAATACCATCTCGGTTACAGGAAACTGGGGGAGTACTCCCCAAACGGCCAGTGATACGGACTCTAGCGACCATGAATTTTACGCCTGCGCGGCTGCAGCTCAAAAGAGCAAGAACATCGTCAATGATGTATCCCCCACCGGGGTTTCGCCGGGGGATACGATAGAGTATTCCCTGAATTTCCAGATATCCGATTACTTTGCTGTGGAAGATATTATCCTTGATGATGTGTTTTCGGATGGTCAACTCTGGGATGCCACATTCACCCCAACCATGACGCTAACCGAACACGGCAGCCCCACTGCGGGAAATATGGACGCGGGCAGCTACACAATTACTCGTGATACGGGAACCCCCGGGACCAGCACCGGGGAAACGACGGTAGTTTTCAATATAACCAATGAACTCTCTGACCGAGGCCTGGACATAAAAATTTTAGGAGGTTGTGTGCCCGCTGGAGGGGGAACCTATAATTGTAGCGGGACGAATAATAAAGGCAGCACTACAGGGGTGATAACCTTCCGCACTGTGGTGCAGGAAGAATTCACCGATGCGCATTTGCTTGCAACCAACTCTGGCGATTCGAGTGTGGATCAGGGAGATATACTCAAGAACGAAGTGTCCACCGAAGCTGAGGTGCTGGATAATGCCACTCTCGTTGGCACAACCAAGATAACCAAAGATGCCAAGGGCGTCAGCGAAGTGGAAGTAACCCTAACCCGAGGCACCTCTTCGAAGAGTTTTTATGCGATCAATGGCAATACAGCCTACACGAC
>JABGRQ010000184.1:0-1598 GCA_018648225.1 Chloroflexota bacterium | reverse complement strand
GCGATTTCGATGATTCTCGTAATCAGGCCACGGCAATCGAAATTTTATTTTCGATTGCCGTCAATACTGAGCCTTTCACCGATGGGCTAAAATTAACCAACCAGGCCACAGTTCACGAAGGCTCAACCCAGAATTCAACCAGCGATAGCAGCGCCATCATCGATTTTGTACTCGATGAGCCGGTGTTGGTGGGCAAGAAAAGCATTATCGCTACCGATAATGCCAACGCCACCATGGATCCGGCCCTGAGCGGCTACACCTTCACTGCACCGGGCAGCTCAGGCGTACGTTGGACATCGCCAGCCAAGATTGATTCTACATATTTAGAAAACAATGCCATCAATAGCAATATCAATGGCTCTGATGGCGGCGATATTATTACCTTTGCCATTGTCATTGAAAATCAGGGGCATAGCAGCGGGGGGGCATATGATATTGCCATTTTGGATAGATTGCCGCCTGAACTCCAAATTCCGCCTGGGGGTTTGAATCTGGATATTCGTTTTGGAGATGGCACCGGCGGTATTACTTATACAAAACCCGATGGCACTGCGGCAACGGATACCGACCTGTTCGGTGGCGGTATTAAACTTGATGATCCCGGGACAGGTCTTTGTCAGTCTCACGATCCCAATCTGGGAAATAATATCATCATCATTACCTATGACTTGCAGGTGAAGCCCACTGTATCTCCAGGTGTGGAAATTGCGAATGAGGGCACTATCACCAATTACTCAAACAAAGAAGGCGGTGACGATTTCACCGGTTCGGGGGGTTCTGGGCAAGAGGGCGATCTTAAGGATCAGGCCAAGATCAAGATTTCCGATCCGGCCATTGCCAAGTCGATCACATCAACCTCCATTGCAGCAACGGGCCCCTCTGAGCATCGGGCAACCATTGAAGACCTGACCATTGGCGAAGAAGTCACTTTTGAAATTGTTGTCACCCTGCCAGAGGGCAATTCAGCGGCTGTGACTGTCACCGATAATTTGCCAACATCGCCGGCAGGCGTTCTCAGCGTATTGAGTTCCTGTGTAACTTCCGTTGGTTCGAATTTAACACTAACCAATAATCCTGCCGGAACCTGTCCGACCAGTTTTGGTACCCATAATAATACTGATGCAGATGCTTATAACGATCAGGTGGTTTTTGATTTTGGGGATGTGATGAACACGGTAGATGGGGTTGAGAATAATAAAGATCAGATTGTCCTGCAAGTGGTGGCAAAGGTCGAAGGTGAGGCTGCCAATCAAGATGGTGATCAACTCGTCAACTCGGTTTCTGCAAAAACGGGTTCAAATTCCCAAACCGGCAGCGCCGATTTTGATATTGTTGTGCCCGTATTGGAAATTAACGGTAACAAAACTGATGGCTCAGATTATTTTGCGCCGGGTGGCCGATTGGTTTACGGAATATCCTATCAGAACACAGGCACTGGCCCGGCAACCGGGGTTGTCATCACTGAAACGGTCCCTGCCAACGCAACTTTCGACTTAGCGAATAGTTCTACTGGTTGGGTGTTGCCAGGTTCTTCGAATGCTTGCCCCGATAATGCGGCTGCCGGTACGGTTTGCGAATATCCGCTTGGACAGGTTAAT
>JABGRQ010000183.1 GCA_018648225.1 Chloroflexota bacterium | reverse complement strand
AGTGCGAAGCCCCCCTATTTTCGGGCTTACTTTTGTAAAAATTGCGTAATTCCTAATCAGGATATTTCGAGAGTGACCTAATGACTTTTTTCATGGAAATTCGTGATCGTGTTATCGGGGATGGAAACCCTTGCCTAATCATCGCCGAAGCGGGAGTCAATCATAATGGGGATGTTGCGCTGGCGAGAAAGCTGATTGATGTGGCCGCTGAAGCGGGTGCAGACGCGGTCAAATTTCAGACCTTTGATGCCAAACGCTTGGCCAGCAGGACGGCACAAAAAGCACAATATCAAAAACAAACATCCGCAGCAGATGAATCGCAATTCGAGATGTTGCAACGTTTGCAATTGTCGCCGCAAGCACACCAGGAACTTCAAGCCTATTGCGGGCAACGCGGTATTTTATTTATGTCCACTCCCTTTGACGAAACCAGCGCAGATTTTTTAGCCGAATTGGGCATGGAAGTATATAAAACTTCATCTGGCGATATCACCAATTTGCCTCTCCTGGCGCATATTGCATGCAAAACCAAGCCCATGATTATCTCCACCGGAATGACAACACTGGAAGAAGTGGCTAAAGCCGTACAAACGGTGCGCGCAACTGGCAACCAGCAGCTTGCACTCTTACATTGCGTCAGCAATTATCCAACAGACCCTTTAGATGTGAATTTGCGCGCCATGCACACACTCGCCCGAGAATTTGATGTCCCGGTGGGGTTTTCGGATCATACCACCGGGATTGATATCGCCATCGCCTCGGTCGCGCTGGGAGCGGCGGTCCTGGAAAAACACTTCACGCTGGATCGCAGCCTCCCGGGGCCAGATCATCAGGCGTCTTTGGAGCCGGACGAGTTGGTGGTGTTGGTGGCAAGTATCCGGCGCGTGGAGGCTGCGCTTGGTGATGGGGTCAAACAGCCTGTTGCATCTGAAATCTCTGTTGCCGATATTGGCCGTCGAAGTTTGCATTGGAAAGAGATGCTTTCTCCGGGTACAATCATTACCCGGGATCATCTGATTGCTTTGCGCCCAGGAACCGGAATTTCTCCTGCACGAATAACAGCTTTCGTAGGTCGTCGTTTACGAAGGGTTGTGCGGTCAGGAGAGCTGGTTCTGGAAGATGATGTTGAGCTATGAGAATTATTGGCGTTGTTACCGTAGGACGCTCGGATTACGGTATTTATGTGCCATTATTACACCAAATACAAGCTGACCCTGAGCTGAGATTGCATCTCATTGTTGCCGGGATGCATCTTTCTCCTGAATTTGGTATGACGGTACAACAGATCCGCGCGGATGGCTTTCGAATTGACGAGCAGATCGAGATGTCATTGTCATCCGATACGCCCGAGGGGGTAGCTAAAACTATTGGGCTGGGAATGATTGGTTTTTCGCAGGCTTTTGCCCGTTCTCGCCCGGATATCCTGATCGTGCTGGGCGATCGCTTTGAGATGCATGCCGCAGCTCTGGCGGCATTGCCCTTCAAGATACCGGTGGCCCATATTCACGGTGGCGAAATCACCCAGGGCGCCATCGATGATGCTCTGCGACACTCGATGACCAAATTGAGTCATTTGCACTTTGTCAGCACACAAGAATATGCTCGGCGGGTGATTCAACTGGGCGAAGAGCCGTGGCGCGTCACTGTTTCGGGAGCGCCCGGTTTGGACAACTTGAGACATATTCAGTTGCTCACTCGTGAAGAATTGTTCGCGCAGTTCGGCATCCCATATGATGAAATAAATTTTCTAGTGGTAACCTACCATCCGGTTACTCTGGAATATGAACACGCAGAATGGCAGACGGCAGAACTGCTAGCCGCTCTCAAAATAGTGAACCTTCCCGTAGTTTTTTCGCAGCCCAACGCTGATACTGGAGGGCGTGTCATAGCGCGAATGTTGGCAGACTTCGTTGATGCTCACTCAAATGCTTACATGATCCATAATTTGGGAACACAGGGTTATTTCAGCATGATGGCTCATGCAGCCGCTATGGTTGGTAACTCGTCGAGCGGCATCATTGAAGCGGCATCATTTGAACTCCCGGTGGTCAATTTAGGGACACGCCAGGCCGGACGCGTGCGCGGAGCGAATGTCATCGATGTTGAATATCCCCGGGAAGCTGTCCTGGATGGCATTCGGCTGGCGCTTTCGCCGCAGTTCCGCGCCGATCTGCGTGGAATGAAGAATCCCTATCGCGAGGGCGAAGCAGCCCAAATCATCATCGCGGCGCTCAAAAAAGCCCAGTTTGACGAAAAGCTGATCGTCAAACAATTCTATGATTTTGGGGGAGATCCGGATATTCGATAACTGTATCCTGTCCACGGGCAATTTAGAATTATTTGCCTGGATTGTGATTGGCTGTTTGGGAACTGCGTGAGAAACCCCTGAATGTGGGCAGCTACCACAGTGATTCTCAAAACCTTTGTGATAATGTAAAGGATATATTATGACTGTGAAGGTGATCGGATTGGGGGCTGGGGGGCATGCCAGAGTTATTATCGAGATTCTTCGTTCTAATGAATCCTATGATTTGGTGGGATTGCTGGACCCCGGGCCGGAATTACACGGCCTGGATGTTTTGGGTGTTCCTGTTCTAGGAGGAGATGACTTGCTTCCAGCGTTGGTACAGGATAATAGCATACATTTTTTTATCGGCCTGGGCGGTGCAGGCAATAATCTGCCGCGCCAGCGTCTCTATGAAAAAGCATTGCAGTATAATATGCAGCCGCTTCGCGTGATCCACCCTCGCGCGATAATATCTTCTACCGCAGAAATTGGCGTGGGCGCAATCATCATGGCTGGGGCTGTTGTCAACACCTGCTCACGCTTAGGCCAGAATGTGATTGTCAATACCAATGCAGTTGTTGAACATGATTGTATGATTGGAGATCATGTTCATATTGCCCCAGGCGCGTTGTTGGCGAGCGCAGTTCGGGTGGAGAAAGGCGCACATATTGGCATTGGTGCAGTTGTCCGCCAGGGACTTATAATTGGCGAGAAGGCTATTATCGGAGCTGGCGCGGTGGTAGTGGAAGATGTTTCACCCAACACTGTTGTGGTAGGTGTTCCGGCACGTCGTTTGCATGGAGGAGAGTAGTTGAATATTCGTATCATACCCAGACTGGATATTAAAGGCCCTAATCTAGTTAAAGGTGTTCATTTGGAAGGATTGCGTGTATTGGGACGTCCCGAAGATTTTGCACGCTTTTATTATCAAAATGGGGCTGATGAACTGATCTATCAGGATGCGGTAGCCAGTCTTTATGGCCGTAACAGCTTGCTGGAGATTATTGAACGTACTGCAAGCGAAATTTTTATCCCCCTGACGGTAAGCGGCGGCCTACGAAGTGTGGAAGATATTCGTACTGTTTTGCGCGCCGGAGCAGACAAGGTTGCCATCAACACCGCAGCCGTCAATACCCCAGAGCTGATCCGCGCTGCGGCGTTGGCTTTTGGTTCATCAACTATAGTAGTTTCTATTGAGGCGATTAAACAGGCAAGTGGAAAATACGAAACCTATGTGGATTATGGCCGAGAAAGCACCGGCGTTGATGCCTATGAATGGGCCTTGCGCGCCGCTGATCTGGGCGCAGGTGAACTGCTGGTCACTTCAATTGATCAAGAAGGTACAGGCAAGGGTTACGATCTGGAATTAACCCGCCAGATTGCACAGGCCGTATCCATCCCCGTGATTGCTCTGGGCGGCGCAGGCCAACTGGAGCATATTTATGCTGTCATTGCTGATGGCTATGCCGATGCGGTTAGCCTGGCTTCAATGTTGCATTATGAATTTATCCATGAATATCAATATCGCGAAGGCGATTATCAGACGGAAGGCAATATCGAATTTTTACAAGGCAAGCGCGGCGAATTTGGGCGCAAAAATATTACGGGAACAACGATTCGCCAAATCAAAGAATACTTGCTAGAGCGTGGGGTTGACTGCCGATTGCAAAAGGAAACTGCCGGTGCCTGATCGCAAAGTACGCATTGCAATTGTAGATTATGGACTGGGGAACTTGTTTAGCGTTAAACTGGCCTGTGAGTGTGCTGGAATGGATGCTCAGATTACAGCCTCCCAACAAGAGCTTTTTGCTGCTGATGCTGTTATTTTACCTGGGGTTGGCGCTTTTGCTGATGCAATGCGCGAGCTAAAAAAATTGGATTTGATTGCCCCCCTGAAAGATTACAGCCAAACCGGAAAATCGCTATTCGGCATTTGTTTGGGGATGCAACTTTTAATGACGGAAAGCTATGAATTCGGAACGCATAAAGGTTTGGGTATAGTTGATGGGGATGTTGTTCCTCTGGAAAATCTATCATCCCTTTTTAACGGTGTCCCCCGAATGTTGAAGGTTCCCCAGGTTGGCTGGAATCAAATCTGGCGTAGACCAGACCATAAAAATTGGGCGGGAACACCGTTCGATAGTCTATCTGATGGTGAATATATGTATTTTGTGCACTCTTTTTATGTGCGCCCGCAAGAAGATGCGCTGGTACTCTCCCGGACGCGCTATGGGCAAATGGAGTTTTGTTCCAGTCTACAGTATAATAGCACCTTCGCTTGTCAGTTCCATCCTGAGCGGAGCGGACGACAAGGTTTATTGGTATACAAAAACATTGCAAAAATTGTAGCAGCAACCCATTGAATGCTGGAAAAGCCTGAAAAGATGATGTGCAGAGAGGATAATGCCCCTGCATACAACATCTCTTAGATCGCCTGTGTATTTGGAGTAACTTATGTCTGGTGAAATAAAACCTTTATATGGTCTTCCTGAGAAGGTTGTATACTGCAAGCGCTGTGTTATGTCGAATCAGCGACCCTCATCATACCCGGAGTTCAAGCACACCAAAGACCGTCAAACTCCTACGTTGAATATCGGTGCGGATGGTATTTGTGATGCTTGCCGATACGCCGATGTGAAAAAAGGCATTAATTGGGAAACTCGCGAGAAAGAGTTGGCCTATTTGTGCGATCAGCATCGTCGCAGTGATGGGTATTATGACTGCATTGTGCCCGGTAGCGGCGGAAAGGATAGCGTCTTTGCAGCGCATATCTTGAAGTATAAATACGGTATGCACCCGCTAACCGTCACCTGGCCTCCGATCATGTACACAGACTATGGTTATCGCAACTTTCGCAACTGGATTGAAGTGGGTGGTTTTGACAATGTGAGCATGAATCAAAATGGCCGCGTGATGAAACTGCTTACGCGGCTGGCAATCGAAAATCTGCTGCATCCGTTTCAGACGTTTATTTTGGGACAGAAGAATCTGGCTCCGAAGATGGCGTTGCGTTATAACATCCCATTGGTGTTTTACGGCGAAAATGAAGCTGAGTACGGCAATCCCATTGCAGAAAACACATCATCGCTGCGAGACAAATCGTACTATACGATGCAGAATTTTAAGAATATGTTCTTGGGCGGTGTTTCGGTACAGGAATTGATTGACCGGTATGACGTCTCTTTGGTTGATCTGATGACCTATTTGCCTGCCGATTACCGCGAGATTGAAAAATCGCAAATCGAAATCCATTATCTGGGATACTATCTAAAATGGGTCCCGCAAGAAGCTTATTATTATGCCGTTGATAATACCGATTTTCAGGCGCGCCCCTTCCGCACCCAGGGCACATATAGCAAATATAATAGTATTGATGATAAGATTGACGATCTGCATTACTATACAACCCACGCCAAATTTGGGCTGGGGCGGGCATCTTATGATTCATCGCAAGAAGTGAGAAACAAGCATCTCACCCGTGAAGAAGCGGTGACCCTTGTCAAGCGCTATGATGGCGAGTTCCCCGACCGTTACTTCGCTGAAGTGATGGATTATATTGGCATGGATCCAGAGCATTTCGTCGAATTATGCGACAAGGCCAGATCGCATCATCTCTGGACGAAAGAGAGTGGTGAGTGGCAGTTGCGCTACCCAGTTTGGGAAGTAGAACCGTAACCGAGGGATGCTTCCCTGTACCACTTTTAAAAAGAGATCGGGTAATGGAATATCCGGAGTGGATTGATAGAGAACGGCGCCTACGCACCAGAATACTTCTGGATTGGCCTGAAGCTCGCGATGAAGGAATTTTCCGAATTTGCCAATCCTGCGGGGAAATTTGTTTGTGCTCTGAGAAATCTTGCCCAAATTGCAATCTCGCCGAAATTACCAAAGAGAAAATTGAAACGGCGGAGTTACTAAGCGGAAACCGGATTCGTTGTCAATACCGGTTTGAGAATTTGCCCTGACCTGAGTAAAAATATGGCCGTTGACCTTTTAGATTTGTGCATTTCATCTGGTAGCGTAATTCGACAGGTGATTGAGAAGATTAATCTCAATGGGCTGGGAATTGCACTCGTTGTGGATGAAAAACGGGTTTTAATTGGCACGATCACTGATGGTGATGTGCGCCGTGCAATTCTTGCCGGAAACGACCTGGATTCTCCTGTAGATGAATTGCTCAAAAATAAAGCCTCAATTTACTCCCCGAAACCAATCACAGTTTCGCCGCGGACAGAGCGCAGTGAAATGCTGCGTCTGATGAAAGAATATGTTATTCATCAATTGCCTGTATTGGATGATGACGGGCGTGTGATTACTCTGGTCACGATGGATGACCTGCTGACCGAAGAAGAACAGCCAAGACTGCCCCTGCAGGCGGTCGTGATGGCGGGTGGCTTTGGCACGCGCCTGCGTCCCCTGACTGAAGATTTGCCTAAACCACTGCTTCCAGTGGGCGATCGCCCCTTACTGGAACGCACCATCGAGCAGTTGCGGCAGGCCGGAATTCGCAATGTGAGTATCACCACACATTTCATGGCCGAAAAGATCAAGCAGCATTTTGGCGATGGCAATGTGTTTGGCGTTGATATTAACTATGTTGAAGAGATCACACCGTTGGGAACGGCAGGCGCTCTGGGTTTGATGGATGTCCCCAAAGACCCCCTGCTGGTGATTAATGGCGATATTCTTACACAAGTAAATTTTCGGGCGATGCTGGATTTCCATCGACAAAATCAGGCCGCCCTTACGGTAGCCGTACGGCGTTTTGAGTTCAAGGTTCCCTATGGCGTTATTAATAGTGAGGGGCCGTTTGTGACGGACCTGAGCGAAAAGCCCGTGCTGAATTTTTTCGTCAACGCTGGCATTTATTTGCTGGAGCCATCGGTTTATCAGTATATTCAATCTGATCAGCGCCTGGATATGACCGAACTGATTCAGATATTACTGAATCACGATAAAAAAATTGCCAGTTTCCCGATTGTTGAATACTGGTTGGATATTGGTCAGCACACCGACTACGAACAGGCGCAACAAGATATAAAGGATGGGAGGTTTCATTCTTGAACTGGCAAACAAAAAAGATTTTAATAACAGGAGCCGGGGGCTTCATCGGTAGTCATCTTACTGAAGAATTGGTGCGCCGCGGCGCGTGGGTGCGTGCCTTTGTCCATTATAATGCCCTTGGACGGCGGGGCTGGCTGGATACATCTACGCTGAAAGATGAGATTGAAGTAGTCGCCGGGGATATTGCCGACCGTGATAGTGTGCGCAGCGCTGTCAGCGGAGTTGATGTTGTATTTCATCTAGCAGCCCTGATTGGTATTCCTTATTCGTATCAGGCTCCCTCATCCTATGTGCAGACCAATATCGTAGGCACGCTGAATGTACTGCAATCTGCCCTGGAGCAGGGCGTGGAGCGCGTGGTGCATACTTCTACCAGCGAAGCCTATGGCACAGCGCAATACGTGCCAATTGATGAGGTGCATCCCTTGCAGGGTCAGTCGCCTTACTCGGCGACTAAGATTGGCGCCGACAAACTCGCCGAATCGTTTCACCGTTCCTTTGGGCTGCCGGTTGCTACCATTCGCCCTTTCAACACCTATGGCCCGCGGCAGTCTGCGCGGGCGGTTATTCCCACCATTATCATGCAGGCGCTCACAAAGCCAGAAATCAA
>JABGRQ010000182.1 GCA_018648225.1 Chloroflexota bacterium | reverse complement strand
CTGAGCGCGCGCCAAAACCTCGTAAGCGCCTTCTGCTTTCAAGTGGTTTGTGCGTCTGGCGTATGTCATTTTTATAATGCCTCCAATAGCTAAAAATTTTTTGCAGAAAAAAAAGTCACGCCTGGTGATTTGCAGCGTAATCTAACGCCTGGGTAAGGTCGGCGATCAAATCATCGGCATCTTCAATGCCAACGGAGTAGCGGATCAGACTCTCGGGGATACCCATCGCAGCGCGTTGCGCTTCGGTAACTTCCACATGACTGGTTGTTCGCGGCGGCCCGGCAACGGTTTCAACCGGCCCCAGGTTGGCCGCGATGTGGGCATATTTCAGGCGCGGCAAGAATACCCGCACAGCATCAAAGCCACCATCCAGGAAGAAACTCATCATGCCGCCGAAATCGCGCATCTGTTTTTTGGCAATCGCATGGTTTTCGTGCGTCTCCAATCCGGGATAAAAAACATCTTTGACAAAGGGATGCGCTTTCAAAAAGCGGGCTATTTTTATGGCATTCTCACTCTGGCGCTGAACGCGCAATGCCAAAGTTTTTAGCCCGCGAATCATCAAATAGGCCGCCATCGGATGCAAGGTTGCACCATTAATCTCGCGATAGGCAAAAGCGCGCTGTACCAGTTTTTCGGAACCACACAAAATGCCGCCTAACGCATCGGCATGACCGCCAATGTACTTCGTGGCGCTGTGAACCACCAGATCGGCGCCCAGCGCTAATGGATTGGTATTGATCGGCGTAGAAAATGTGTTATCCACTATCACAGTTGCGCCAGCCGTGTGCCCGGCTTCTGCCAAACGGGCAATATCAACGATCTTCAAGGTGGGGTTCGTCGGGGTTTCGATATACAAAACCTGGCAACCTTTGGCAACTTCAGCCTCAATCGCTTCGTGGTCAGTTGTGGCGCACAGCGTTACGTCAATATGAATACGCGGCAAAAAGCGGGTGAAAATTTCGTTGGTGCCGCCGTAGGTATCTTTGATCGATACGACACGATCGCCAGGTTTGAGCAGCGAATAGAGCGTATTGCTAATCGCCGCCATTCCGGTGGAGAAACTAGTCGCGGCTTCTGCCCTTTCCAGTTGACGCATTTTTTCTTCAAAAATTGCCACCGTTGGGTTTGTATTGCGGCTGTAAATATGGCCTTCTTCCTTCCCCAAAGCAACATTGTACCAATAGTCCAGATCATCATAGCCATAACTGACACTATGCACAACCGGAACCTGCGTAGAACGCTGCCAACCATCTTTTTTCTCTTCACCAGCCCAAACCGACAATGTGTTATAGCCCGGTTTCTTTTGATGGGTCATAAAATTCTCCTCGTTATCCAATTCTAAGAAGCCCGAAAATAGGGGTGTGTGGGGCGCTTCGCGCCCCACACACCCCTATTTTCGGTATTTTATTCATCGTGTTGCGTAAGTCCTATGTGTATTATACTAATGTCCGAATATACTGCACATCATTCTACTACTCTGTTCAAGGAGATAGCCATGCCCGACCCTCGCGTATCGAAATTAGCTCAGGTTTTAGTGCAATACTCGCTCAATTTACAACCTGGTGAACAGTTTATATTGCGCACCAGCCCGCTGGCTGAGGAACTCAGCCTGGAAGTGTATAAAGAAGCCGTCATCGCTGGAGCAAATGTTAATTTGCAAATCAGCTTACCCGGCGCGTCTGAGATATTCTTCAAGTATGCGAATGACGCTCAATTGGAATATATTTCCCCGCTCCGGCGAATTATGGTCGAAGAATTTGACGCCAGTCTGTATATTGAAGCCGAACATAATACGCGCGAACTCAGCGGCACCGATCCGGCCAAACAGGCCCAGTTTAGCAAAGCTGGCGCGGAAATCAGCAAGATTTTTATGGAGCGCGCCGCCCGTAAAGAACTCAAATGGTCGCTGACCGTCTATCCCACCCATGCTATGGCGCAGGAAGCCGATATGAGCCTGAGCGAGTACCGGGATTTTGTATACGAAGCAGGAATGCTGCATCTGGACGATCCGGTGGCGTTCTGGAAAAATGAGGGCAAACGCCAACGCGAATTGATCACCTGGCTCGCTGGACGCGATCAGGTTTCACTTAAAGGCAGCAATGTCGATTTGAGTTTCTCGATCAAAGAGCGCACCTTTGAACCTGCCGATGGCAAATACAATTTCCCCGATGGTGAAATTTTCACCGCTCCGGTGGAACCCTCCGCCAACGGTTGGATTCGCTTCTCGTATCCGGCCATCTACGGCGGGCAAGAAATCGAAGATATTGAATTATGGTTTGAAGATGGCAAAGTTATCAAAGAAAAAGCCAGCAAAGGGCAAGAGCTGCTCACCGCGCTGCTCAACACAGACGAGGGGGCGCGCTACCTGGGCGAGTGGGGCATCGGTACAAATTATGGCATCCAGCGCTTCACCAAGAATATGCTCTTCGACGAAAAAATAGGCGGCACCATCCACCTGGCGGTTGGCGCAGGCTACCCCGAAACCGGCAGCAAAAACGAATCCGGCATTCACTGGGATATGCTCTGCGATATGGCCGAGAGCGAAATCCGCGTCGATGGCGATTTATTCTACAAAGATGGCAAGTTCGCGGTGTAATTCACTCCGCCCTGTATTGAAAAAAGAAGGACGGCAAAGAACGCCGTCCTTCTTTTTTTGTTTACTATGGGGAGCAACTTTCCCCAAGATGATCGGTAGTAATCCACCCCGAAATGCTCCCCCCGCCAGAACTGGGCTGATAAGTCACAAATACCCAACAGCCGCGCTGAGTCGTCGTAACGTATAGCGTAGCCCCTTTTGGCACCGTAAACAGGTTTTGTGATACGGCGGTGGCTCCCAGATAAATAATGGTCTCGTCTACCGTTTTTTTCAGCGAATAGCTATGCGTGGGTGTACTGGTCAGCGTCGGCGTGAAGGTTTGTGTAGCCGTTGGCGACTCTGTCTGCGTGGCGGTAGGTGTATAGCTGGACGTGAGGGTAATCGTCGGCGTTTCGGTGTGCGTAGCTGTCAGCGACGGCGCGAACGTAAGTGTGGGGGTTGACAAAGGTGTAATCGTAAAAGTAGCCGTATTTATAGGGGTGCTGGATGGCGTTAGCGTAAAAGTGGATGTTGGTGTAGCCGTTTGTGTAGGCGTCGGCGTTTCTGTTGTCAGAAAACTGATCCGCACCGGAAAGCTAAAGAATAATGCAATCAGCGCGACTGTAAAACAAGAACTCACCACTGCCGATAATAAAATCCACAAGTAAATCATTTTTGGGGATTGGTTAGATGGAATCGATTCGCTGGGTCGGATCATCGGATAACCTTCTTGCTCATCAGTTTTATAAAAAACAGCGTAGGGCGGCTGCGTGTAAAGAGAGTATAAACGAGAACGTTTCAGGAGGCAAACCCAAACATCCATAGTAAAAAATTGACCCCCCATTTTATGATATACTCAAATTATGGAACGCATAATCATTGTAGCCAACCAAAAAGGTGGCGTTGGCAAAACGTCTACCGTTGTCAATCTGGCCGCCGGATTAGCGCAACTAGGGCATCGTGTCGCTGTGATTGATCTCGATTCGCAGGGGGCGCTCACTATCAGCCTGGGGCTTGATCCGTATACTGTCCGCCCATCTACCTACAACTTACTGCTCGATGATAAAATTGCCTTTACCGATGTCCTCAAAGATACGGGGAAAAACATCGCTTTAGCTCCCGCGAATGCCGAGTTGATCGCTGCCGAATACAAGCTTTACACCCAATCAGAGCGCACGGCACGGCTGCGCAATATTCTTCAATTACCGCGCGAGCCGTTTGATTTCATTCTTATCGATACAGCGCCCAACCTGGGACTAGTCACCGTGAACGGGCTAGCCGCGGCCCACGAACTACTCATCCCCGTGGCCGCCAACTACCTTTCAATGCGCGGTGTGCGCTCTCTGCTCGATTCGGTCTGGCTCATCCGTGAGAAATTAAATCCACAACTCAAATTACTGGGTGTTCTCCCCACGCTGGTGCATCCCAAAGCTACTCACGCAAAATCGGCCATCTACGAAATGAAAACCGTCTTCAAGCAGAAAGTGTTTCATGCTTTTATCCCCTACGACGACGTTGCAGCAACCGCACCAGCGATGCGTAAAAGCGTTTTGGAGTATGCGCCTAATAGCGCCGTGGCGACTGCTTACTTGTATCTTGCTAAGGAGGTAAGCTATGCAAAATAGACTTTCTCAAGACCCGTTGGAAGGCAAAGGGGAAGAAATGATTCCACAACGGGGATTACCCTTTGATGATATTGATGAAACCCCCCTGGAAGAGATTCCTCCCGAAGAGCGCATTCCAGATTTCTCCGAGGCGGAGATCACCCCGCGCGCCGCAGAATCCACGCCCGAGGAAATTCCCGCTGACGACAACCATCCCTTTGATGATAGTGATGAACCCTCGTTCCAGTTATCCGCCGAAGAAAGTGAAGCGCTGATGGGCGATACCGAAGGACTTTTTACAATGGAAGCGACACCCTGGGAACTGACCGAAACAGAAGCCAAAGCATTTATGGGCAGCGCCGATGAGGCCTTCAACCCGGAACCTGAAGCCACGCCCGAAGAAGATCGCAGCCTGCACGGGCCTCCCGGAGAAATTGCACTGGTCGAACACTTTGCCGAACCCAAAGAGACAGAACCGGATATGGGTATGAGTACCCACCTCGAGGATGATCCTGCTGAAATCGAAAAACTCTTCGCCGAAGAACTGGCGCAGCCATCTAGTCCAATCCCAGCACAACCCGCGCCAGGCATTGTCCACGCGGTCGGAGAAGTTCAACACGAAGTACAATCAGCTGAAGATGCAATGATCGAATTGCTAGTAACCGACGAAGACATGCTGGCAATGTGGCGCAGAGCCGATCAGGCTCAAAAAGATGTCAAGCGGCAGATTTCCACTTTGTATATCGCCCGTCCGCTGCTAAACCATATTCAGGCGGCGCGCAATGAGCTAATGGCCGGGAAAACCTATTTCGAAGATGCCGAGCGACATATCAACGAAGTCGAATTTCGTGTGCAGTTAAGCATTCAATTAGATAAATTAGCGAAGACAACTATCCCGCGACTATATATATATCTGGCGAGTTGGTTCATCATCACTGTTGCTTTGCTATTCATTTTCGGCGAGAATATTTTTTCATCCGAGGGATCATCGCTTTATTTTCTGGCCGGGAGTATGCTATGGGGCGGCATGGGTGGATTGGTTGGGGCGCTTATGCCACTTATCAAGCATTTTTCGGTTGAACAAGATTTTTCCCCGCGGCATAACTGGTGGTATGTCACCAGCCCCTTCGTCGGCAGTGTGATGGGCGCCATCATCTATCTGTTTATGATGCTTGGATCACTCTCCATCACATCCGGCGAAATTTCTTCCCCCGTGATTACCTATATCCTGGCCGGATTAGCCGGGTATCAGCATAAAGTTTTCACGAATCTGGTCAAACGTATGCTAAAAGTATTGGAATTTGACGAACAAGAAGAAGTTGAAGAAGAAGTTGAGCTAAAAACCAGTTCCGGATAGCCAGAATAAAAAAAAGAGCGGAGCGCTTGGCGCTCCGCTCTTTTTTTTATTTATCCCGTTGGCCCCAAACCATACCTTCAACCAAACGCACAATCCTCAGCCCCCAGGAACGCAGCTTGACATATAATCGATAAAGGCCATGCAAGCGATAAGGCCACATCTTCGGCTTTTCAGCGGGCAAGGGACCAGTCCACTGAGCCAGCAATGCCCCCCAGGTCAGGCCAGCGCCAAATCCTACAAACACAATTCGATCTCCGGGTTGAATGCGTCCATCTGTAATTGCTTCTACTGCCGCCAAAGGGATTGATGCGGTAGATGTATTTCCATAACGCTCCAGATTAATCACAAAGCGCTCAAGTGGTAATTTCAAGCGTTTCGCCGCGGTTTCAATAATTCGCTGGTTTGCTTGATGAGGAACCACCCAATCAATATCATCTAACGTAAAATTGGCCTTTTTAACAACATCCTCCGTGGCCTGTGCCATGACGCGGGTAGCAAAGCGGAATACTTCCCGTCCATTCATCTGGATGAAATGCTGCTTATCCTTAACAGTTTGGTAACTGGTAGGGAGTTTACTGCCTCCTGCGGGAACAGTTAGCAAATCTCCACCAGATCCATCTGAACGCATAACAGCAGATAGAACCCCGCCGGGCTCCTGGCTGGCTTGTAATACAAACGCGCCAGCGCCATCCCCAAAGAGAATACAGGTAGAGCGATCTTCCCAATCTACCAGACGCGAAAGTGTTTCTGTCCCAATGACCAACGCAGTACGAATCGCTCCCGAGCGAATCGATTGCGCGACCATATTTACAGCAATAATAAAGCCGGTGCAGGCCGCAGATAAATCGAAAGCACCGGCCCGCGTGGCACCAATGCGGTCCTGAATCAATGAAGCCGTTGATGGAAACAAATGCTCCGGAGAAGATGTTGACACGACAATCAAATCTACATCATGGGGGCTAATATTTGCCACTTTGAGGGCTTTTAGCGCAGCTTCGGCGCCCAGGCTGGCAGAACTTTGTCCTTCTTCTGCAATATGGCGTTGGGCAATACCTGTTCGGCTGCGAATCCACTCATCGCTGGTCTCAATAATTTTAGCTAAATCAGCATTTGTTATTACGTTAGCGGGTACACTTGTACCCCAGCCGGTAATATGTGCAAAATAGTTCATGATTGCAGCTCCCTATGCCTGCGCCTGATAACGACTGACAATAATTGAGGCATTGTGACCACCAAACCCAAACGAGTTTGACAGTATATGTTCAACCTGCGCTGGGCGCGCCACATTGGGAATATAATCCAGGTCACAATCTGGATCAGGGAATTCATAATTTATAGTTGGTGGCAAAATATCATTCAAGAGTATTTTTACACAGAAAATCGCTTCCAATGCACCGGCAGCTCCTAGTAAATGTCCGGTCATGGATTTCGTTGATGATACAGGAATTGCATACGCCAATTCGCCAAAAACGGTTTTTATAGCCGCCGATTCGCTCTTATCGTTTAATGCTGTGCTGGTACCATGGGCATTGATATACCCAAGTGATTCTTTGTTCAAACCGGCATCATCCAAAGCAGCTTGCATACACAGGGCAGCGCCAGCGCCATTCTCGGAAGGGGCAGAAAGATGATAGGCATCATTCGTCGCGCCGTATCCGCTGATCTCGGCTAGTATTCGCGCTCCACGATTTTGCGCATGAGCGAGCGATTCCAATACAAGCACGGCTGCTCCCTCACCCATGACAAAACCATCCCGCTGGGCGTCAAATGGGCGCGAGGCACGGGTAGGATCATCATTACGAGTAGACAAAGCGCCCATCACATTCATACCTGCCATCGCGATCGGCACAATCGCAGCTTCAGTTCCACCTGCCAACATGACATCAGCCTGCCCTCTCCGGATGATTTCGGTCGCTTCTCCAAGCGCATTCGTACCTGTGGCACAGGCAGTTACTACAGCAAAATTTATCGCTCGGATTCCTAGATGGATAGCGATCATCCCCCCGGGCGTATCGGGCAACATACGCGGGATGAGAAACGGACTCACTCGAAGTGGGCCTTGTTTCATCAAGGTTTCCATATTCTCATAGAGAGTGCCAATCCCGCCAATCCCGGTGCCAATTACAGCACCAATCTGATCGCGATTTGAATCCGTTATCTGCAAA
>JABGRQ010000181.1 GCA_018648225.1 Chloroflexota bacterium | reverse complement strand
ATACATATCCAAATAAACAGAATGCACAGGGATTTCATCGCTATCACCGCCGTCGCTACCCATAACAAATATTCCTTCTTGGACATAAGCCATCACCATGCCATCAACTGGTGAAATTTGAGTATCCCCAGCTTCAGGCTTGTGCTTTGTGATCGGGGTGTCTTCGAGTAAAGGTATTGGCGTACCAATTAGCTCAACCGTAGCGGAGACACCTACCTTAGCTATTTCAGTTGCTGGGGTAAGAGTGTCAATTGGCCGATCGACACCCAAGGCGTCTGCCATGCTGGTTATCGTCAGACTGGATTGCGGTGGTAAGGTGCATCGCCCAACCCCAAATCCAACGCCAACCCCAACCAAGACGATCAGGGCTACGAAGATACGCAACAGTTTCCATCCAGGCCTGCGACGGGACGGCACTGGAGAATCGGTCAATACGTCAATATGCCGGGGAGTAACAGGCTCAGTAGAGGTAACCGCTTCACCGATTGGGACGAGTTGCAATTGACCAAGTGTTTCTAGCTCCTCCTGAAAACGCCCTGCATTTGGGAAACGCGCCGCGGGTTCGCTGTTTAACGCTTTTTCCAGGCAGGCATTTAACGCTATTGGCGTCCCATGCGGCCAGACCTCCGAGAACTGCGGACCTTCTATGATATGCTGTTTCATCAACTGGGTCGGGCTTTCACCATCGAAGAGCGGTTTTCCCATTAGCATTTCGAAGAACACGCAAGCCAGGCTGTACACATCCGCCGCGGATGTCCACCCTTGTCCATCCCAAGCTTCGGGGGCCATATAGGCGGGCGTACCCAAAATGCCGCCGGTCAGGCTCATGGTTGTGCTGCTATCCGCCGCAGCCAGCGACTTGGCAAAGCCGAAATCGGTCAGGTAGGCGTTGCCCTGCGCATCGAGAAGGATATTGCCGGGTTTGACATCACGGTGCACCAGGTTTTGCCCGTGGGCATAGTCCAGAGCGCTGGCAATCTGCATGAGCACTTCCAGGGCGCGCGCGAATGGCAAGGGGCCATCTTCGGCCAGCAGATCTTTCAGCGAGCCGCCTGGTATATAATCCATGACCAGGTAAAAACGGCCCTGATCCTCACCCAGCGCATAAACCGATAAGATATGAGGATGTTTGAGCCGCGCCACCAGACGGGCCTCTTCGCGAAAGCGCTCGATGAAGGATGGGTCGGCAACCAGGGCCGGGTGCAGCACTTTCACCGCCCGTTCGACTTGCAGCGTTTCATCTACCGCGCGGTAGACCGTACCAAAGCCACCGCGGCCGATTTCTTCTATCAGGGTGTACTGATCGAGTTTTATATCGAGTGTCATAGGTTGTCCTTGATCCGCAAATCTGCGCCAATTTTCGCTAATTTATTCGCGACGATTAGCGTAGATTAGCGGATTCTTCTTGGTTCACTGCTTAAACTTCGGCAGTCGCCGCGTTTCGCCACACTGCGGGCAGGCGCCGGGTTTGCCGGTCATATCGAAGCCGCATTTGGCACATTTTTCTTCTTTCTGCTTTGGCTTGCGCCGGAAGATAATCAGCAACAGGGCCGCCAAACCAAGCACGAGTAAACCCGGACACCAGATTGAAAAACTACCCTCCACTCGCTCAACAAAGGTGGGTATAGGCGTTGGGGTTGGGGTGAGCGTTGCTGTCGCGGTGGCTGTGACCGTCGCGGTCGCCGTGGCTGTATTCGTCGGCGTGGGGCTGGGGGTTGTCGTCGCAGTAGGCAGCGGCGTCTCCGTTGGGACGGAAGTCTGGGTGATTGTGGGCGTCGGGGATACATACGGCAAGGGGCCAAACTCGATGCTTTGCGAATCGCTGCCCAAGGTTGTATCGAGAGTCAAGTTTAATGTATGCACCAGCCCGTCGTACGGCAGACTCGACTCGAAGGTCAGGGTGTATTGGGTTTTCAACAACGTTGCCATATCCGTAAAGAGATGGCCCAATTCCGATGAACTCGGGGCAGCCCGAAACAGGCCACCGGTCTCCGTTGCCAAACGGCGCAGGTAAGGTTCATCGATATCTTTGCCCAGGCCAATCACAAAGATGGGGATATTCGCTTCTTGAGCCAGGTGGATGCCTTCATCCGGATCGCCAAGTTCGGCTGGCTCATTACGGCCATCCGTCAGGAGTAAAATAGCCCGGCGACCTTCAGGCTCGCCATTGGCTAAACCCACCGCTTTGGCTGCCGCATTAAAGAGGTGGGTTTGACCCCAGGGTTGCAGGCTGGCAACCAGATCAAAAATCGGGTCCAGATGATCGGTGAATGCAATCTCCAGGCTTGGATTCAGGGAAGTGGGGTTGGGATCCAGGGTGCTGGAAAATGCGATCAGGGATGCCCTGTCCCCCGGCTCAAGACGATCCAGGAAACGCGTGGCCGCGGCTTTGGCGTCTTCAATCGGCTTGCCGAACATGCTTTCGGATACATCCAGCACCAGCCCAACCGAAAGCGCCACATTCAGGTCGGCTTGCGCAGTGATGGGCTGGAATGCATCGCCATCATCTTCTTGCAGCGAAAAATTCTCGGGAGCAAGCCCAGCCAATGGCAGGCCATCGGCATTCCAGGCGCTCACTAATACAGTGACCTGCGGGAAATTGGAAATATCCACCCAATCAATATGCAGGGTGACGGGCTTTTCTTGAGCCGCAACCGCCATTAAGGGCTGAGTCACCAACAACAGGATTACAAATACAAGCGTAAAACGAAAGTGTGCCTTCATAGTTAGTCTCCTAAGAATCAGGGATATTTTTCGATATAGTAATTATACAGATCACCTTCGGCAACCCATCCTTGCAGACCAGATGAAGTCACACGAACTTTCCAGTATATAAATGCATCATTTCGCCCTGGACGTGGTTCGCAAACTGGGCCATCAAGCACTTTCATCCGGCCACCTTCGGGGATCAGTTCAATAATATTGTTGTTGCTTACTTCTGGTGCAGAACGCAAACGCAATGGTGTGCCATCCGTATAGGTTACGCGAATAGAATCATCAATATCAACCCTAGGCTCTGGTGCTTTAAAGCAATTAAAACCTGCCGGAGTTAGTGTTTGCTTGATCGGGCGCGGTGTAATTGTAACCTGAACTACTTGTGGCAACGATTCTGCAGCGGCAAGCACATAAAAAGTTGTAGCTGCCGATGCATAGAATCTTTCTGTTGCTGCAAAACTGACCTCAGAAAGTTCTTCACCAAAAACAGCAATTCCATACGTTCCACGTTCGCGAACCCGAGGGGACTCAATTTCTTGCACCAACCTTCCAGTAGCATCTACTTCGGCTTCCCAGGTTTTCAGAATTGTGTAATTATCACCATCATCCAAATAAACGGCAACAAGAACGGTTTCGTTAGGTTTGTATCCAGAAAAGAAAATCTGCGTTTCTTCCCCTTCGACAACTGCATCTGAACACCCATAGAAACCCTCTGACCTTCGGGAAAGAAATACTTGTGGCCTATTAGAATAAGAAATACTGAACGAAGCGGTCGCTACCGGAATAGACAAAGAACTTACTCGGATCGAATATTTGCCAGATTGAAGTAATAGATTATTATCAAAACAGTAGGTAAAATCCGACACATTATTCTTATTCTTTACCAGAACAGAGCCATCTGGGCGAACAAGTTCAATGATTATATTTTCTCGTGTTGGGTAGTTAAATATATTTACCATGCCTGCATCAATGTACACGATTGGGTTATTTGAAGTATCCTCAGGAGCGCCTCCCCCCATCCCAAATATAGCTAATGAATCAATCATATTGCTATCATTGTTTATTTCACCGGGCAATAGAATATCGTTTGGCAGAGTAACCACGGTCGAAAAGCCTGGATATTTTTCAAAAGCAACAGCTTTCATCGGTGTAGTTGTAGGCGAATCTACAACATCAATGCTTAGTGGCACATTGATCTTCGTTTTCGGCGTAGCGCTCGGAATAATTTTTGTTGTCTGAACGGCAGTTCGAGTCACATATTCAACAACCACCACGGTTTCAGGTTCAGGACGACATCCCACGAGAACTAAAGAAAGCAATATTTGGATCATTATTGGATAGAAAGCCTTCTTTGGCAGCATTTGTACCTCCCATTTCGCTTTTCAGCGATTCTCAATTTCAGCAAGTGCTTGTTGGTATTTTTGACGTGCATCTTCATCTAACGTAATGGCAACCGCTTGTTGGTAAGCGTCAATAGCCAAATTGGTATCACCCAATTGCTGATAAATACTCCCCAACTGCGCCCAAAAAGCCGCTTTTGCACGCGGCGATTGAGAAATTTCTGCTGCAATTTGATATTCGTGTTGAGCCGTATCAAGATCAGCAGAGAGTACGGCAACCGAACCAAGATGCCCGTGTGATTGGGCAACAAATTCTGCTATGCGCGTATTGCCTATTTCGGCAGCATCAACGACAGCTTGAAAATGTGTAGAAGCATCCGTCAACAACGATTGCGTCCCCAGAATTTGATAACGCACCAGGGATAATCGTCCCATGCCAAAATCAACTTTGACAGGAATATCTGCCGTAGGGGGCTGGTCCGTAGCTGATAGCGCGGCTAAATATTGTTCTTCGGCCAAATTCAGATCAGACTGTGAAATTTCTGAAAAAGTATTTACAGGGGGAATACCCAACGCTCGCACAAAATAGGTTTCACCAAGACCAATATAGGCACGCGCATATTGTGGATTTGCCACCAACGCAAGATTAAAGTAATTCTCTGCATCGTCAACACGCTCCAGCTTCCCGGCAGCATTCCCCAGCATGAGATATAAGCTCTCTTTGCCCGTATCCCCCTCCCACCCATCTGCTTGCAAGGCAATTTCAAAGAACGAGAATGCATCTTCATACTCCATAAGGCTAAACAATGATGCCCCCGTAGCAATATACGCAATCGCCTGTCCCCGGCCAGCAATATCCCGGTTGGCCTCAACCCGGCTCACCAAACTACCTGCCCCACCGGGGATGCGGATGGCTTCACCCAATGGATGACGCCCCAAAAATTCCGGGATAAGGCTAAATAAGCGTTCTGAAATATACAGTTCTGGAGTAATCGTTTGACTTGTGCCATCATCAGAAATAGTCCCGTAGATAACAAGGTCCGCGTTTATTTGTTGAGCCAGTTTTGCTGCTGAATCAGCACGCTTTTCGGCTGTTGCTCCAGCTATCGGACCAATTTGATCGGGACCGCGTACTTCATAGAGCATATCTACTGCTTGGGTAATTTCCTGCAAACTCTTATCAATGCGCTGATATATTTGTTGCGATACGGCCAGGCCCGTTTCCGCGTCCAAATTTCCCTGATCAATTATGAACTCAGCAACCGCCAGATTGAATTCACCTAACATCACGGAAGTATAAAGCTCTGGGGTAGGGTATTCTTCACTACGGGAGAAGTCCCCAAACGCAAACCAAAGCCCCCCGGCGATGAGCACAAGAACCCCCACAATTGCCAGGGCATATCCCCCTGGTATGTTTTTCTCCTTTACGGGCATCGAAACACCCACTCCAGACTTGGTCAAGATTTCTTTTTTGCTATTTTGTGCAGCCTGAATGAGCGTCAGGGCTTCTGCGCCACCCCAGGGACGCATATCAGCATCCTTCGCTAATAGCTTCGCCAGAAGTTCATCCACCTGAGTGGGAACATCTTCCCGCAACACACTCGCGGTCTGTCCTGTCTTTTGGCTGGCATACAACCTTCCAGTTAAGAGCTGAAATAAGGTAGCACCCAAAGCATAGACATCCGATGAGGGTTTCAAATAGGCCGATGTGGTTTCCTGCTCTGGACTCATGTATCCTGGCGTACCTGGATGTGAGGCGGTTTCACTGATTTGCGAGCGCATGCTTGGCCCGCCAGGGATCTGCACTAAACCCAGATCAGCCACCTTTGCCACTCCATCGGTATCGAAAAGGATATTACTGGGTTTGATGTCACGATGCACAATATCTTTTTTGTGCAATGCGCTCAAGCCCGCAGCAATTTCTTCTGAAACGCGCAAAGCAGACAGAACTGACATATGCTGCTTTGTGGCTTCCATAGTTTTCAGGCGTTTACTGAGAGAGCCACCCGCCGCGTATTCCATCACCAAAAGCAGCGTATCAGCATCCTTTTCAAAATCATAGATACGCACAACATTGGGATGATTAATTTTGGCTCCCAATTGTGCTTCGAGACGAAATCGCTGCTGATAATCCTGATATTGCGTACTGCCCAACCCAGGTTCATCACGATGCAGAACCTTAATGGCTCTAGGTGCGTTAAGTTCCAGATGTGTAACATGATACACATCTGCGAACGCCCCACGTCCAATATGCGCTTCAATGCGATATTTATCCAGCAGAGTTTGACCGGGTTGATAGCGCATTGCCTACACAATCCCACCCGTAGTTAGCAGGCTAATAATTGCGCGTGCACCACCAACCAGCAAGGCCAAGCCGCACAAAATCAGGCCGCCAACGGCCGCGCCGTTACGCTCATCCTTATTGCTGATCAAATCAGCCAGGCCCAGGATTGCTCCAATCAAGGCTACTGGCAGGGTGATGCAGTTGAGTATATTAAGTAGTGGGATCAGTGAGACGCAGACCCCAGTGAACGATAAAATGCCAAGAATTAAAGATGTAATGCCCATGAAAAACCTCCTAAAGTGTTTTATGGATAGACAAACGGTGACGTGCTCTCCCAGCTTTTCAGCGTTATCGTAATTTGCTCGGTTTTATTGTCATCGAGCCGATAAATTTCATCCTTGCCGCCCCGGTCAGAAACGAAGTACAACACCTCCGACAAGCCAATATAGGGTGATTTGCTTTCACCAAGTCCCGGGGTAAAGATGAGTTGTTCGACTTCTTTTTCTCGCAGACGATAGATTTCAGCTTTGCCGCTGCGATCCGAGACAAAATACAACGCTCCCGTTAAACTGACAATCGGCGACCAACTCTCGGCGCTACCCGGCGTGGATGTGATTTGCTCAATATCAGTGCCGCGCAAACGATATATTTCAGCTTTGCCACTACGATCCGAGACGAAGTACAACGCACCCGTTGTGCTGATAAATGGCGACCAACTCTCACCATTACTGGGGGTAGAGGTAAGCTGCTCGGCTTCAGAATCGCGCAGACGATAAATTTCAGCCTTGCCGCTACGATCTGAGACATAATACAATGCCCCAGTTGCACTAACAAATGGGGACCAACTTTCTCCATTTCCCGGTGTCGATGTAAGCTGCTCGACTTGGGTTTCCCGTAAACGATAGATTTCTGCCTTCCCGCTGCGATCCGAGACAAAATACATGGTTCCAGATAAATTGACAAAGGGGTCCCAACTTTTCCCCCCACCGGGTGTGGATGTCAATCGCTCAGCCCCTGTATCCCGCAGCCGATAGATTTCATCTTTGCCACTTCGATTGGACACAAAATACAGTGAACTGTTAATTTCAGGAGCGCTGGGTGGCATCGGCAACTGGCTGCCCAGACCGATCACGGCCGCCATCAGCAGTACTGCCGCCAGACCGATCCATATCGATTTCTTCCTGAAAATTTGCAGCCAAAAGGGCCTGGTCTTTTGCAGGGCGTTGCCCAGTTTTGCGGATGCATCCCGAGCGCGCTGCACTAAGAAAGGGATGGTTTCTTTCCACCAGTCAGCGATATTGTCGAAGATTGTTTCTTCAGGCTCAGGCGGAGGGGGCGAAGGGTGACCAGGTCCATCCGGCCTATGGCTTTCGCTGGCGAGCGCATCGGCAAATACCCCGGCAGATGAAAAACGTTCGTCGGACTTCATCGCCAGCGCCTGGCGTAGAACAACTTCTTTGGCGGCCATCTCTGGCGCAGGCCAGGGATCGGGAAAACGCGGCCCCTCCACAACGTGTTGTTTGACGATTTCGGAGAGTGAACCACCATCAAAAAGCAATTTACCAGTCAGCATTTCTACCAGCACGCAGGCCAGACTATAAACATCGGCGGCGGGTGTCCAGCCTTTGCCATCCCATGCTTCGGGCGCCATATAGGCCGGGGTTCCTAATGCCCCCCCGCTGACACTCATCGAAGTGCTGCTATCAGCGAAGGCCAGCGATTTGGCAAAACCAAAATCGCTCAGATAAGCTTTGACATCGGCATCCCGCAGAATATT
>JABGRQ010000180.1 GCA_018648225.1 Chloroflexota bacterium | reverse complement strand
TCGACGACATCGTCCGCAAAGTCCGCTTCCCCGAGTGGCAAGCCACGAATGCGGGTGAGCGCGAAGTGCGTAAAGCCCTACGACGCACGCTCTTCAAGTACAAACTGCATACCGATACGGAACTCTTTGAGAAGGCGTATGGGTATGTGAGGGAGTATTATTAGAAAATGGCTTACCATTGCTATTTGCAGAAAGAACCGTAGACATTCCGACCGCATTCCCGACCGCCAAGCAGCCCAATTATTGCATAAAAGGGTACCGAAGCAAAAGCCATTTTTATGATGGCAATGGTCACTTTTAGAAATTTATTTTTTGACACCACTCTCCACGCTCAACTTATTACTTTGGGGTACAACATGCCAAAAAATCTATCCGAGTGGGAAACATACCTTAAACCCTTCTTCAGCCAAATCACTCTGCTGGGTGAAATTCAACTCACGCGCGACCAGGTGGATGAGATTGGCGGTGAAATTCGAGAGCTTATCCAGCGCAACAAGCTTTCAAAAGTCACAAAAATGCTAGATGATTTCTACTATCGTACCTTCGCTACCTATCTTGTCCACGTCGCCGCGCATAATACTGAGCGCGAATACTGGGGAGTAATTGAAAACAATTTGAGAGTTGGCGATCACACACCTCAACAACAGGGATGGAAGAAAATGTTCATGGACACGCTTGAAGAATTTGGGCTACCCACCTTCAAGAGCGCAGGCGGGTATCGTTACGTCACCCCTATTCGTTTGCATGCTGGTATTCCAGCCTACTCATTACCCGATTTCTTCGAGCAAATCTTACTACCCAGTGTTCAACAGTCCCGTTTTGCCGAACTGCCCACCGCCGAGCTGGTGGATGAAATGCTCGGGCGTAGTACCGTGCAGATGTTTGTGGATTCGTCCGTGCGGTATTTCCTGGAATTTGGACGGAAACACGCCCCCGACTACGTGCTGGAATTCGTAGAAAACTGCCAGAAAATGGCCCGTTTCTACCTGCAAAAATTTGATCTTCCCAGCCCCGTCGAACTAAACCTGCCCCCTTATGTGATACGCACCTTCCGCCAGTTCATGGAGGAGGAGCAGGATGACAAAATCGGGCCGCGAATGCGTGTTCCCTACATCTCACTCAGCCCCTGGGAACCGGAATTCTACCTTCATCTCCCACAACAGCCCATTGAGGGGAAGCATGCAGCGCAATCTCACTACTGGGAAATTGAAGGCTATGGGGCTGCCGGAAAGTTATTCACACACACCGAGTGGGTGCGTGTCCGTCAACGGGGACATAGCCTGGAGACGCGTGTATCCCAAATCCCGTTGGATGCGCCAGTCAATTCCCTGCAAGTATCATTTTGCCGTCAAAACCCAGATGAGGGGACCCTGGTATCCATCCATGAAGAGGCCCTGCTTACACGGTGGCTGCACCTGCTTCCCACCTCCGACCAACCGCCGCTGCTGGCTTTCCATCCCCATAACGGGCGGCAGATGCGTTGGGAGCTAACTATCCCTGCCGACGAGTATTGGCTACTCTACCCCCGATCCGCTGAACTGCGCGCCGAAAATGCCCACCATATTCAAGAGTTCTTGGAATTTTATGGAGATTGGGAAGATTGGCAATTGGGATGGTGGGATTTCGAGAAAGCAAGTGTCATCCACCTGCTGGAGGATGGGGAGGCAGAGCCGCTCGTGTCGATTCCAATCCAAGAGCGAGCCGCCGAACCGGAATTGGCGGGAGGCGATATCCTGTCCCAGACCGCCGACCCTAACGAGGTTCCCATCTACATTGGCGAACCGCCCCGCTTGCGCATCCCCACCCGCCTGGGGCGTACGTTTGTACAGGAGTTGTCGCGCTGGCGCATAGAGTTGGCTTCCCGATGGGCTGCAAATCCTGTACTGGACAACCAATCTTATGCCCTTGAAGATTTCGTCGATCAGATCGAATGCAAAGACAATGCCTTTGAATTTCCTTTGACCGCGTTGCTTGACAGTCAACCGGCTGGATCCTATCAAGGTATCGTGCGTGGCCCAATGGGTTTCCGTACTCCCATCCGCTTTCGCATATGGCCTGAATTGGATATTGAAGATTTAGAACCCTACTACTTGCCTGGACGAGACGGTGCAGTTTCAGCCCAGTTCACCATTGCCCTGCCTGAAGACTGTCAGGTTCAGCCTCAGACTAGGGATGAAGACGGCGTCACCGTGACCTCAACAGGGACGCAGTTCGCTATCACCGTTGCCCCGGAGGCCTCCCTGGCTGAACTACATCTGGTGATGCCCCAGATCGACCAGGACCCTGTGCGGGTTTCCGTGTCGCTGGCCGTGCCCCGCCTGCGTTGGGCTTTTCCGCAAGGGTCACCGGAACGCGAAATGGCCTGGCACACTTCCCCTATCATGCGCCCGGTTGATGCCATTTTGCAGGCCGTCCGGGAAGGCGACCCCGCCTCACTCCACGTTGAGCTGCCTACAGAACAATCTCTGTTGTTAGCATTACATCTGATCAACCCGGAGAATGGAGAGCATCTTCAGGAAAGTCGTCATACCCATGAAACCCACCGTCTACGCACGCGCTGGCGTTTTCCCTTGGGGCAATATACTGATACCGTGCGCAACCTGCCTGATATTCCGGTTTTTGAATTTCGACTGGTTATTCTGGATGGGCAAACGAACGAGGTAGCCAAAATCCCTCTCCTACGTCTGAATCGCACGCTTGACATTTCCTTTAAATGGATAAAACATCTTGATCCACCCACTTTCTGTTTGTACTGGGATGAGCCTCATCCGTTACGGAATCGCCGCGTGCGTATTTGGTCCGAATGGCAGCCTTGGCATCATCCAGTCGAAATCAAAATCCCTGACGCCGCCGATGGAGAATTTCTGGTTACTGAAACCGGGTTACCTCCATCCCGTTACCTCCTTCATTTTTTCACTGCCACTCCCTGGTATCCAAAGGAACCGCCTGTTGATCCCCCAAAGGATAGTTTCCTAGCAGAGACGACGACGCCTCAAGATCATCTAAAATGGTTAGCAAGTCAGCTGGAACAATCTCCAGAACGCGAGTTCTTGCTACGTTTTGAACGTGCTTGTGTATATACAACTCTCAATGATCAAGATCGTTGCAATGTAGAAACTACCTGGTGTTACCAAAATCTCGATAAAGCTACGCCGGAGCAAATTATAGCTTTGCATCACTGGGTTGGTAAACGAGACAAAGCTACCCAAAGCGCAATCCGCATTCAAATGTACCGACCGAAAAACCTGGAGCGCTTATATCAGGCTTTTCCACGCACGAACTCAATGCTCACAACATATTTGCAATACCTTCCGAGTACTAAAATTATCAAACTTGAAAGTGCTCGGATGATCCTCAGACATTCGGTAGGCACTGTGCTGGCATTGCATTGCCTACAAATTCTATTAAAGTGGGAAGACCCTCAGGCAATCTCTCAAATTTGTCAGCGGGTAATGGAAGGACAACTATCGGATGCCGATGCGCAGGCGCTTATGAAGCAGAAAGCAGGTTTCGCGCTAGAATCTCTGAGTACTCTTCCCCCAACACCCGTGACGATCCGGCTACTCGCCAATTTAGCCAAAACCGTACCTAACCAGCAAATATTCATCACCCCAAGGTATTGGGTACTCACAGACGGTGGATGGGGGCACATCGAACGAATTATAGATACAGAGACTCAATTAGATCTGCCATATTTCAATGCAAAAACTGATAAACCGTCATTGGCCATTAATTTGCGCCCAAAAATATCGAACGAAAAGATCATGCTGGATATAAACAACAATAAACTCACGTTTTTGTACGCTGAAACAATTTATGTCTGCTCCTATGACGATTGCAAATTCG
>JABGRQ010000179.1 GCA_018648225.1 Chloroflexota bacterium | reverse complement strand
CGTACTGCTGATATTGCCGCAAATTTTGGGGTGCAGGTTGTTCGTCAACAAAATGCTGGCCCTGGGGGGGCACGTAACACCGGGGTAGCCAAAGCTCGGGGTGAAATATTAGCCTTTACCGACGCAGACTGTGTCCCCGTTCCGGAGTGGTTGTTCCATCTGGTCGGCGCGTTTGATGACCCACAAGTGGTTGGTGTTACAGGCACCTATGGCACGCATCAAACAGAACTGATCCCGCGTTTTGTGCAGCAAGAATATGCTGCTAAGTATCGGCGCACTGCCAGAAGCGAGGTCATTGATTTGGTTGACACCAATTCGGCAGCCTATCGTCGGGAAATATTTTTGGCAAATGGCGGGTTTAATGCCACCATGACTGTTGTGGAAGATGTGGAATTATCGTTTCGTCTGGCATCACAGGGATATCGGTTGGTTTTCGCGCCAGATGCAGTTGTTTATCATTATCATGGCACCGATATTCGCACGTATGTGCGCCGCAAATTCCGCAATGGCTATTGGGGCTGGTTTCTTTCGCGAAAAATGCCAAGAAAAAGTGTTCAAAACACACACAATCCGCCAAGCCAGTATGTGCAAATTGTTTTGATGGCATTAATATTGGGCACTTTTGGTGCAGGATTATTCTGGTCTGCAGGTTGGTGGTTGGGGTTGGCCTGTGTGCTGTTGTTTTTTTTGAGCGCCATACCATTTTTAAACGAAGTTGCACGTTTTGACCCGCTGGTATTGTGGGTAGCGCCGTTAATGCTGATTTTGCGCGCCGCGAGTTTGGGATTTGGTCTTACCTGGGGAATTGTCTTTCCCACTCGAGAGAAGTTTGTTAGCTCGACAGTAATATCCAGACAAGTGAAATTTATTAAACGCAGTCTGGATATTTTGGGCGGCCTTTTAGGCTTGATGCTCTCATCGCCTATTGTATTGCTTGCTGCGTTGGCGATCAAGCTAGATTCGCCGGGTCCGGTTTTCTTATCACAGACTCGGGTGGGAATTCACCGTAAAATTTTTCATGTTTTCAAGCTGCGTACCATGCTTAATGGCAACGATGACGTTAATAACCCGGCAACAGAAAAACGCTCTGATGATCTGCGAGTAACTCGAGTGGGGCGTTTTTTACGGCGTTGGAGCATTGATGAATTGCCGCAATTCTGGAATGTTCTGGTTGGGGATATGAGTTTGGTTGGGCCGCGCCCAGAATTGGCTGCCTACCTAAAGAAATATCAGGCATGGCAGCTCAGGCGTTTTGATGTCAAACCAGGACTTACCGGCTGGTGGCAGATCCATGGGCGTAAACAGCCCATGCATGCTCATATTGACGAGGATATTTATTACGTAGAGAACGCATCCCTGCGTTTAGACCTGGTAATACTTTGGCGGACTATTTCTGCAGTTATCTTTGGGGAAGGGGCGATATAACCATGGGGAGGTTGTTTTTGTGAATGCTCAAAAACGGCAGTATCTATTTGCTAGCCTGCTTGGAATATTTTTTTTAACCTTGTTGGGTTTTGGTGTGAGTCAAGACCGAGACGCGATTGCGCCAGCTTATGGGCAACCCTGCTGGTTTTCTGAGGTTGATGTGCGTAATGAACAGCCAAAACATCCCGAAGACGCGCCTCCGCCCGATGCAGCGACTGCCAACTCTGGGGTAGCCCCGCTGTCCTTCCCTCTTCAACCCGATCACCTTAATTGGCGATTGGGATTGGGCTTATCGAATGGCAATGCGGAAATATGGGCGCAGCGCTTGGGCACAGGTTGGTATATCGACTGGAGTGTACAACCGCGCTATCCTGCGCAAATGCCGGAACATTGGCAAATGATCCGGCTGGGTCGCGGTTGTATTTATCCCAGACCGGAGGCAATTGCCTGGCTTACGCGACATTATCCCGGCGCAGTGTGGATTATTGGAAATGAGCCAGATAATCGGTGGCAAGATAATGTTGTTCCCGAAGAGTACGCACAGGTATATCATCAGTTGTACTCTTTACTCAAAGAAAATGACCCTACTGCCCAGGTGGCTATGACCGGTGTTACTCAACCGACGCCTTTGCGACTGGCATATCTGGATCGGGTGTTGGCAGCGTATTCTGCTTTATATGGTGAGCCGCTACCTACCGATTGGTGGACGGTGCATGGCTTTGTGTTGCGGGAAGAGGATGGAGTTGGGGCTGGTATCCCCGCAGGTTTTTCTGGTATCGAGGCAGGCCAGCTTTACACACCCGAAGATCATGGTGATGTGCGGTTATTTCAAGCGCAGATCATTGCTTTTCGCTCCTGGATGGCGGAGAATGGATATCAAGATACCCCCCTGGTGATTACCGAATACGGTATTCTGCTCTCCCCAACGTATGGGTATACGCCAGATGTCGTTGCACAATATTTGCTAGATACATTTGTCTGGTTAGATAGTGTTGCTGATCCGGAGATTGGATTTCCCGCTGATGATTATCACCTCGTGCAGCGTTGGGCTTGGTATAGTGTATATGATAATTTGTACACAACCTCAAATTTGGCAAACCTGAAATCCGATGCGTTGACGGAAATTGGCCATGCTTTTGTGCATTTTGCCCGAATTTCGCTTGAGAAGGCAAAATGATGCGGGGGCTTGTGATGGCAATGTTCGTTGGTATCGGCTATGGATGCGATCTGATGGCCTCTGACAATCGGGACAGTTTAGCATTACTTTTGCTTGCACTAATCTGAAATTTCAGAACTTGATTTTCAAGGTGCCAATTTTCCAGGTTCAGTTGGCTTGGGTCAGGGAGTAGCAATTTGCCTAGCAAGGGAAGTTCTCATTTGGGTAAGGGACTTCCTAAATCCTGCCTCGACATCTAGCTTCCTTCACGAAATGTGCGGGAGAACCCATTTTAGATTATCATTAACATGTCAGCATATTGACTGCCACGGTCGGAATGATGCAGAAGGTTTTTAGAAGGCTTGCGGTTGTGAGCAGCCATGTGGAAAGCCTTTTCCACGAGACAACTTTCCAGAGTAGGTTCCATCGCCCTGTTTTTGTCAAACGAACCCGGTTTAGATTATCATTAACATCTTGTACTATATTATCTGGTAATTTTTACGAAATTTGTGCCGGAACCCCTTTTAGTTATCAAAAACAGACTGAGTTTACATAAAACCTCAGGCGAATTTGCCTGAGGTTTTATTGTTTAAAAGTATCTGCCTTGACAATGTCAAACTACTCAACCTCGATTTGAAAGATGGCGAAAGCGGTTGTACTTATTGAACATTCGAAACTTCTCTGCGGCGCGAATTTGCGGGTTTGGCTTTTATTTTATTTTCTGGTTTATGCCGAAAGTAATTTTCATCCGAGTACTCAGATGCATACACATAATGATAGGGTGATTTTGTTGAGCGGATATTATTTACCACGACCCCCAAAATATTTGCCCCGACTTGTTGCAATTGCTTCACGGCTTGTTGAGCCGCAGCCAGACGGGTTCTACCCAGCGAGAGCACGAGAATAACCCCATCGACATGTTTGCTGAGTACGGCGGCGTCGGTCACTGCAGTCAGGGGCGGCGAATCAAAAATCACTACATCCGATTCTGTTTTAATATTGGAAATTAACTGATACATTTTATCCGAAGCGAGTAGTTCTGCCGGATTAGGTGGTAAGACCCCCGAGGTAATTACGGTAAGGCCAGTAGAATTGTTTTTACGCAGTACGCTCTCCAGATAAATATCTTCGTTCATGAATAGCGAGGTAAGCCCCCAGCGATTGGATATTTTTAGCTGATGGTGAATCCGCGGCCGCCGTAAGTCAGTATCAAGCAGAGTAATTTTTTTTCCGCTCTGGGCCAGAATTATACTCAGGTTGATAGCTACCGTTGTTTTACCATCTCCCGGTGTGGGACTGGTTACTAAAATTGTCGTCAGTGGATAATCTACACTGGCAAACTGGATATTGGTGCGCAGGGAGCGAAAATCTTCGGAAGCAGGCGCGCGTGGTTGCACTGCCGTAATCGGCGCATCACTCTCCTCCATTTTGCGGATCATGCCTAATACCGGCAATTTCAAAATTTGATTTACCTGATCAATATTGCGAATCGTATCATCCAGGGCTTCAATCAGAAAAATGCTGCCCACGGCCAGCATTGCCCCCACGACGCTAGCTAGCGCCGTATTCATTAGGATGCGCGGTCGAATGGGTATTTCGGGCGCATCAGCAATTTCAACCTGAACCACATTCGAAATCGTCTCTACTTCGGCCAGATTCACCTGCTCATAACTTTGCATAGTATTGGTATAGGTTTGTTGAGATTGAATTAAACTCAATTCCAGGCGTGAGCGCTCAATCGCCTGTGCCTCCGATTCGCCTAAGGCTGCAATTGAAGCCTCGAATTCGGCAATTTTTTGCTGAATCTCTTCCAGTTGCAACATCAGGCGTTCTTTTGTGCTTGCATAGCGCGCTTCTTGCATGGCCTGGTTCTGCGCGCCAAAAACGACGACGATCTCGTTGGCAATATCTGCCGCCCGCTGCGGGTTGGTATCCTCGATTGCCACATCGATCAATTGCGTATCGCGCACGGATTGCACGGTGATCATATCGTGTAAATCATCCAAATTGATTGCAAGTTCTAAATTAGCAACAACTTCGTTGAGTACCGGCTTCTTTACCATCATTTCTGCATAGGTTTGGGCAAGTCGCTGGCTGGTAAGCAACGCAGTGTAGGCCTCGCCAACCTGTGTGGCGGGTGCTTCACTTACAATGATCGTTGTAGATGCCTGATACACCGGCTGCATCTGTTGGCTGACAATGAACGCGGAAAGCCCGGCCAGAAATGCCGCAAGTAAGATCAACCAACTCCAGCGCCCGGTCAGCCGTAAATACTGCCGTAAATCGTCCGCGAGCAAAGGGGGTGGATTTTCGAGCATTATATTTGTTTCCATAATTCTCCTTTTATCAGATAACGAACAGACACCTTGTGAGTTACAAGCCAGAGTTCAGACTTAGTTCAAAATGCACAGATTGGTTTTGCAGCAAATCCTTATTCAGGGAAATTCCTGGATTGCTTCAAAAGTGATCTCGAATTCTTGCGTTCCCATCATATCACCAGACCAAACCCAGAACCCCGATTCACTATCTTGTGCCCAGCCTGTCTCTGGTTTAGTAATTTGATACCCAGAAGGTGGCTTGATTTGAAGCACCAGGGGTAGAGTCAGTAGCCCGGCCTGTTTCTGAACACGCAGCGAATAACTCAACGTGCCTGCCACGTAGCGTTGCAAAATCCTGGGGTTCAGTACCAACTCTAAAACAATATCTTGGTTTTGGGCACTGGGTAACACAAAAAAACCGCTCAACATTTGGGCATTTCCTTCGCCCGTTCCGGATGAGACCTCCCCGGCCCAATCTTCGCCACTCAGCAGCCATGTCCCTGAAACGGGGGTGGAATTTGTGCCTATAACAGCGGTATCAGGTGCGATATACGCGCGCCAATAATCCCAGTAGCAGCGTGCCTGCATATCGGCATAGACCCCGCTGCCATAATCGGCCTGGTGCACACAGGCAACTGCTTGTGTGCCATTATGGGTGTATTTTACAATCAACATCGCCGGAATCATTTCAGGATTTGAAAAATTTACCAGATAAGTAATTTGGCGTTGGATTACCGCATCGGTTTTATTGAAGCTGACATTGGAATCAACCAGATAAAGGAAATCGCCCTCTCCGGGATGAACACTGTGATCCAGGCCAATCTTTGCCAGCGCATTCTGGATTTCGGGCTGGTTCACATAAATTAAGATATGCCCCGCCTTGAGCGATTCCAGCGCCGCGCGTCCGATGTTCAGGAGCTTTTCCACATCTCGGAGAGCCAGAAAATTCTCGGCCAGCGCGCCTCCTAGTTGGGGCATAAAATCTTTGCGGTGCTGCCACCATTCCTGGCTCAACGCAGCATCGGGGGAGTCTGCCCAGGCCTGTTGCATCAGGTATTCCACATTTTCAGCGGTGACTGTTTCGGAGAACGCGGCTAAATCCAATTCTCCCAGATGGTTGAGTAACATTTTTACGGCTTCCTGATCGACAGCGATCACGCCATGTGTAGCCTGACTGGTAGAGAGGGTGTATAAATCTTGCGCGCTGCGCGCCGCGGTGGGGAAATCGGGCGACCAGTTGGCATCCCGCGGCAGCCACAAACCGGCCAGCATAAATTGATGCAAGGCATCTGGCGGTGGGGGGTAGTTTTTTGCAAAATCGTCCACGGCGTAGGAATCTTGCATTGTAAGATTGACAATATCACCTGCCGCAAATTCGGCGATGCCAATGCCGGAGATAAACCCCCCTGTGGCACGCAATTCATCCCGGTTTTGAGCTAGCACCAGGTAGGCGCGCGGCTGCTCCTCGCTGCCCAGTAAATCTGGAATCAACATCAGGATTTGTAGCCCTTGTTGTATTTCTGTATATTGTTCATCAAATTGCTGGATTGCATCGCCAAGTTGATGGGGGAGTTGCGCTGTTTCAATCTGTGGGCGAATTGCCCGGGCGTTGGCCAGTGCTTCGGCGGCGCGTGAAATTTCGGGTCGGGCTTCCGAAAGGACCCTGTAAATCTGTTGCAAATAATCTTCGTTGAGTGTCTCTGCCTGGGTCATGGCGAGGATAGGCGATAAATTCGTGTATACTAAATGGCCTGCCTCGGCCAGATTTGCCGAAAAATGCAGCAGAATAGGCACCTGACCCAGAGATTTGCCTATACCTGGCAAGGAATTTGCTACCTTGAAGACAGGCGTTAGCGGCCAGGAAAGTCGGCGTAATATCTGTAAATCGCGGTCCAGCACCGGAAGGTGGCTGCCCCAAGTGTTAAATTCTGTAACCGAAAACATATTGGTGGAATTAACAGATGTATAGACCGATGATTCTTCAACGAGATGAATGGTAAAATAGAAAAGTGCATCTGCCCACAGAATGCTGGCAACGCTAATAATAAAAAAGATGAAATTGCGCACGCGATGTGGTTTTACCACTGGAAGAGACTCCAACAGCCGTAACTATTGTATTGTGTGGAGCGAACTGGATGCTCCATCGGGAGGCAAGATGAAAAAGTCATTGATTCAAAAACTGGTTGTAATTGTGCTTGCTGTCGTAGTTGCAGCTTTGGGTAATTTTGATAATCAATTGGCCTGGGCAGGCTCACTCAACCAAACCGTGCCAACGGCGACACCTGCGCCTAGCCTTACGCCATCCGCCACGCCCACTGAACTTGCATCTGTGACACCAACAGCCACAGAATTAGCATCGGAAACGCCGACAGAAATGGCATCGGCTACTAGCACAGACACGGTAATTGAAGTTCCAACAATTGCTCTCGAAAGTGACAGCACCGGAAGCGGCGAAGGCGATACCCCTGCAGACGATGCGGCTCGGAAACAATTAGGCCTGATTCTGGCCGTAGGCACAGTGGTGGTTCTTGGTGTTGGCACCGCGGCAGGGCTGGGAATTTGGTGGTTGATAAAATCCAATTCGGCGAAAATGCCTCCGCCACCGAGCGATTAAAGTTATTGCAGGTTTGTACTATGAAGTGTTTGGTAACGTGTCACGCTACCTGAATAAATTATACCAAACTCTATTGCTATACACTCAACACTTACCTTGCAAAATTCGTGCCCGCTTGCCCCGAAAAGCACACCCTTCTTTTGAATTCTCGCTACAGAATATTCTGCAATTGTGGTGTTGGACGCGAGTTATCGAATCTCGCCTACTTGTGTAGCAGATGAATTGGGGGTTGTATTTGTGTGCAGGTTGATTGTTTTTGCTTGTGTTAGCATCTGCGATACCCACAATGCCCCGGGCAATGTTTCTAGCATGAGGATGAAGCGCGTGATCGCCACCAACGTGAGGGCTTGCTCGATGTTGGCGCCAAGTGAAATATACATGGCCGACATACTGACTTCGCGCAGTCCTAGTCCGCTGACTGAAATTGGTAGTAGCGAGAGTACATAGGTTAATGGTCCGATGGCGACGACCTGCAAATATGTGACTCTAATGCCCAACTTTACCCCCAACACCCATACACCAGAGAACTACACCATGCGCGCCACCCAGGAAGACAAGAAAGCCAGCAAGACCGATCCGGGCTGATTGCGCTACACCAGAACTGCCTTATTAGCTTGTTTGAGCCACTGCGATACCAGGTGGTGAAGATTGTTAAATACTGCAGGCTGTTAATGATAATCTAAAACGCGCCCACTAAGGTCAAAAACGCGCAACG
>JABGRQ010000178.1 GCA_018648225.1 Chloroflexota bacterium | reverse complement strand
GCAACCCCAGCGGCGCAAGTCGCCCAAACGCGGGCGTTTAGAAGCGGTATTCAGTAAACTGGTGAGTTTTCCTCGGTTGCTGTTGGAAGATAACTTCTCCCTGGAAGTGGTGCTGATCCACGAAGAAGATGTGCGCCGCTTTGCGAGCAAAAAACGCAGACGCAATGCAGGCTGGGTGACGGTCGAACGGCGGCTTTTGGAAGTGGTAGCGCAGTATGTCTATGAACAACCATCGGACCTGAGTGCCTTGCTGCCCGCGGAATTACCCGACGAATTCACCACCCTGGATTTGGCAAAAGCCCTGAATGCCCCGCGTCGTCTGGCACAAAAGATGGTGTACTGCCTGCGGGAGATTGACGAAATTGTCCAGGTGGGGAAGCGTGGTCGGGCAGTTCTATATTCGCGGGCAAACGCGGCAGAAGTAGGCTAATTGATGGTAAATTGCTAGTTCCAATCATGACAAAATGTCATCAAACGAACTGAGTGCGATAACCCCGTGATATACTTTTGAAGAAGAATAAACCTCGCCAGGATTGCTGCCCGCGAGGAGTGGCCTCAGCGTTATAGGACGCCTCGGCGAATGTATTCTACCGAAGGGGTTCATAAGACGCAAGGGGATTAGAAGAAAAATGCGCATTCGCAAGCTTGGACAATATCAATTTGTAAAAATACCAAGGGGCATCTCTAGCGAGGTACCAACATATGGATGTATTTAATCTTCGTAATGCCTTAGTGAGTGAATACGCTGACTATATATCCAGCTTCATCACGATTCGGGATCAGCGCATCCGAGAATATATTGATAAAAGCATTTCAGAGGGGATACTATGGCCTGATCCTCTGATTCAATTGAATCCATCTTTTATGCCTGGGCACTCGATTGATGAATTTGTTGCAGAGGGCATATTGCATCCGGAATGTTCGAAAATATTTCGGATCAACAAAGGCACAGCTAAAGAAAAAACCCTACGTTTACACAAACACCAGGACGAAGCAGTTCGAATAGCAGCCAGGCAACACAATTATATATTGACGACAGGCACCGGATCGGGGAAATCACTGGCCTATATTATTCCGATTGTCGATCATATTTTGAAACAAGGTAGCGGCAAAGGCATTAAGGCGATTATTGTCTACCCGATGAATGCCCTGGCCAATAGCCAATTAGGTGAATTGGAAAAATATATCAATCTTGGCTATCCGGACAATATCGGTCCTGTGCGGTTTGCTCGATTTACTGGCCAGGAATCTGATGAGCAGCGCAACGCCATTCGAGCCAACCCTCCCGATATATTGTTGACTAATTATGTTATGCTGGAATTGCTCCTGACCCGCCCTGAAGATCGAGGCAGTATTATTCGATCTGCGAAAGGACTCCAATTTTTAGTATTAGATGAATTGCATACTTATCGGGGCCGTCAGGGCGCAGATGTTGCCATGTTGATGCGCCGATTGCGTGATGCCGTCGAATCTCCATCCATGCAGTGCATTGGCACATCCGCCACCTTATCGAGTGGGACAACGTTTGATGATCAGCAAGCAGCGATATCGGAATTAGCTTCTTTATTTTTTGGCGATCGATTTCATCCTGAGCACATCATAGGAGAGACTCTTACACGCACCACAGTGGACGCGCCAATTGGGAGCGCTGAGTTTAGCGCGATCTTACGCCAGCAAATCAAGCCGTCCTATGAATTCCCAAAACGATTTGAAGAGTTCGTCGATGACCCCCTGGCAATCTGGGTGGAATCAACCTTCGGTATCTCTCAAGAACTAGAAAATGGTCGTCTAATCCGAGCGATTCCAAGAAGCATTACAGGCAAACAAGGGGCTGCGCAAGACTTAGCCCAAATAACATCCTTGCCCGTCGAAGATTGTGAAAATCTCATCATGGATTGTCTTTCAGCCGGGTATCGGATCATCAATCCCAGTACTGATTTCCCGCTTTTCGCTTTTCGGCTGCACCAATTCATCAGCCCCGGTGATACCGTTTACGCGACGTTAGAAAATCCAATTGAGCGGCATATCTCTGTGAATTATCAACAATTCAAACCTGGAGATCGCTCAAAAATCATGCTACCAGTGGTATTTTGCCGCGAATGTGGACAAGAATATTACAGCGTGCGAGCCTTTGGTGAGGATGAACGTGAATTCTTACCTCGCGAATATACCAATTACCTCCGGGATGATGAAAGCCAACCGGCCTATTTATATCTAAACACTGACAACCCCTGGCCGCGCGCCGAAGATGAAATTATGGATCGTCTGCCGGATGACTGGTTGGAAATCCATCGGGGCGAAACGCGCGTTCTGAAAAGTCGTAAGAAAAAATTGCCCAAATATATTCGGATCGGCACAGATGGCAAAGAATCCAGCGATGGTCAATCTGTAGTTTTGATGCATGCGCCGTTTACTTTTTGCCTTGAATGTGGGGCGGCGTATAGTAGTCGCGCGAAATCTGATTATGCCAAATTAACAACCCTAAGCGCCGGAGGCAGAAGCACTTCCACAACGATTCTCAGCCTGGCGACGATCCGCCAATTGCAGCATGAAGGCTATCTGGAACCCAAAGCACGCAAACTGCTTAGTTTTACTGATAACCGCCAGGATGCAGCTCTTCAAGCGGGACACTTCAATGATTTCATCGAGACCAGCTTGATTCGGGCTGCTCTATGCCAGGCGGTAGAGAATTGTGGAGATACCGGCCTCCGGCATGATCAGCTAACGCAGGCCGTCGCGAGCACATTGGACCTGCCCATCGAAGCTTACGCGTCTGATCCTGATGTTCGCTTCATGGCGCGTGAAGAAACCGATGAGGCGCTGCGCGATGTACTGGGACTACGCTTGTATCGCGATTTGCGCCGCGGCTGGCGCGTGATGACGCCGAACCTTGAACAATGCGGGCTGCTGCAGATCCAGTATTTGTCACTCGAAGATGTTTGTGCTGCGGATGATGTCTGGGAAAACAAGCACCCGGCCCTCACAACTGCCAGTGCGACAACCCGTCAAAAGGTTGCCCAGACTTTGCTGGATTATATGCGCAGGGAACTTGCCATCCAGGTAAGCTACCTGGACAGGAACGCACTGGAGCGAATTCAACAACGCAGTCAACAGCGATTAATTTCTCCCTGGGCGATCGACGAAAATGAAAAACCCGAATCGGCAGCCATTTTGTACCCGCGCAGCCGAAAGGCCAGCGACTATGGCGGCAACGTGTATTTATCGGCCCGCGGTGGATTCGGGTTGTTCTTAAATCGACCGGGGACTTTTGATGCCTATAATCAAAAATTGGATCTGGTGAACCGGGAGCAGATTATTCGAGATCTTTTGGATGCGCTGCGGATTGCGGGGATTGTCGAAAAAGTGGATCAACCCGCTACCGAAGATGATGTAGGGGGATTTCAACTCAAAGCAGCCGCTATTATTTGGAAAGCCAGTGATGGCTCGACCCCGTTTCATGATCCCATTCGAATGCCCCAATTACCTGAAAGCGGAGGCAATGCCAACCCGTTTTTTGTGCGCTTTTACAAGAGTGTGTTGGATGACCTGAAAGGTTTACGCGCTCGGGAACATACCGCCCAGGTCCCCTATGATAAAAGGGAACTTCGGGAGAATGAATTTCGCGCCGGGAAACTCCCCATCATGTATTGTTCACCCACGATGGAGTTGGGTATTGATATTTCCCAGTTGAATGTTGTCAATATGCGCAATGTGCCCCCCACACCTGCTAATTATGCGCAACGTTCCGGGCGCGCCGGGCGCAGCGGACAACCCGCTTTAGTCTTTACCTATTGCGCCAAAGGTAGCCCACACGATCAATATTTCTTCAAACGGCAAGCGCGCATGGTGGCAGGCGTAGTTCAGCCGCCGCGAATCGAACTTGCCAATGATGATCTTCTTCAGGCGCACATCCATGCCATTTGGTTAGCGGAAACCCATCAAAAATTGGGCCAATCGTTAAAAGATATTCTGGAATTGGCAGGTGATCCCCCCTCACTGGATTTAATTGCTGAGATAAAGGATGCTTTAGCAGACGCCAGCGCGATTTCGCGCACCCGCCAGCGTTCCGCTGGCATGATATCGAATTTGGAAGCTAACCTATCCGATACCGATTGGTATTCGCAAGATTGGCTCAATAAAGTGCTGATCCAGATCCCCGAACGTTTTCAGGCAGCCTGCGAACGTTGGCGCGATTTATATCGTGCAGCCTTGAAACAAAAACAGCAACAGGAACGAATTATTTCGGATGCCTCACGGCCAGCATTGGATCGGGATCGGGCGCGCAGGCTGCGGCGCGAGGCGGAAAGCCAGATTGAGCTATTATTGGATAGCAAAAATATCGCCCAGTCCGATTTTTACAGCTATCGCTATTTTGCCAGCGAAGGCTTCTTGCCCGGGTATAACTTTCCGCGGCTGCCGTTATCGGCCTATATTCCTGCTCGCAGGGTACGCACGGACGAAGGAGAGTATTTATCCCGCCCGCGTTTCATGGCAATCTCCGAATTTGGGCCGCGTTCGATTGTCTACCATGAAGGCTCACGGTATGTTATCAACCGCGTCATCATGCAGATTTCAGACAAGGAATCGGATGATGAATTGTTGGCGACCGAGCGCGTCAAAATGTGCCCGGCGTGCGGCTATTTGCATCCGATTATCACTGGTGATGGCCTGGACCTTTGCGAGCGCTGCAAAGAGCCGCTTACGAATTATTTATCGTCGTTATATCGGATGCAAAATGTATCCACCAAACGCAGAGACCGCATAAACTCCGATGAGGAAGAGCGTTTCCGCTTAGGCTATGAAATCCAGACAGCCATGCGCTTCCATCACGATAACGGTGAAATGCAAATCCAGCAGGCTGAGATCGTATCGGCGGATGGCGGCATTCCGCTAGCAAAACTAGCCTACGGCGATGCCGCAACCATCTGGCGCATCAACCTGGGGTGGCGTCACCGCCAGGAGCAATCGCAACCGGGTTTCGTGCTGGATTTGGAACAAGGGTATTGGAAAAATAATACCGCCCTGGAAGACGACGCCGAAGATCCCATGGGGAACAGGACCAAACGGGTCATCCCGTATGTTGAAGATCACAAGAATTCCCTGCTTTTTGAACCTGCTGAGGCGCTCGAAGTGGAACAAATGGCATCGTTGACCGCGGCTATCAAAAAAGCGATCCAGGTTGTCTACCAATTGGAGGACAGTGAACTGGCCGCTGAAGCACTTCCTTCGGGTGACGAGCGCAGGGTCATTCTGTTCTATGAAGCGGCAGAAGGCGGCGCCGGTGTGCTGCGGCAGCTCATTAAAGATCCGACTGCATTTATTGCTATAGCAAGAACAGCCCTGGAAATTTGTCATTTTGATCCTGAAACCGGAATCGACCAACAAAAAGCACAACACGCCGAAGAAGAATGCGAAGCCGCCTGTTATGACTGCTTGCTGAGCTACTATAATCAGCGGGATCACCGTCTGTTGGACCGGAAGGTGATCCGTGAATTGCTGATGGAATATCGCGATGCCATTGTCAAAACGTCCCCTGGGAATGTAGTTCGGGATGACCACTACCAACACTTGCGCAATCTGTGCCAGTCCGAATTGGAAGAGAAATGGCTTTCGTACGCGCAATCCAAACATTACCGCCTACCCTCCAAAGCGCAGCATCTAATTGGGGAATGTAGCACACGCCCCGATTTTGTATACGAAGATGATTACGCTGTGATTTATGTGGATGGCTATCATCACCTGGACGAAAATCGCCAACACCGTGATCGAGATCAACAAAACTGCCTGGAGAATATGGGCTATTCTGTCATCCGATTTGGAATCTTGAATGACTGGGATGCGATATTTATAGAACATGGGTATCTCTTTGGACATGGACAATGAAATGAGGAGTAATTTGTGAATTATGCTATTGGTTCTTTGGTAGCAGCTCGCAATCGAGAGTGGGTAGTGTTGCCCGGTTCGGATGATGTATTCCTGTTGGTCAAACCCTTAGGTGGAATCGACGAGGAAATTACCGGCATCCACCTGGCGCTGGAGAACGTGAAACCAGCCCAGTTTGGTCTGCCTGATCCTACAAAGGTCGGCGATTTCCGGTCGGCGCGGTTACTCAGAGATGCGGTGCGGCTGGGATTTCGCAACAGCGCCGGGCCGTTCCGGTCCTTTGCCCGCTTGGCGGTTGACCCCCGGCCCTACCAGCTAGTGCCGCTCCTGATGGCGCTCAAGCTGGAGCCAGTGCGCCTGTTGATCGCCGATGATGTCGGCATCGGCAAGACGATCGAAGCCGGGTTGGTGGCGCGCGAAATGCTGGATCGAGGCGAAATCGAGCGCCTGGCTGTGCTGTGCCCGCCACAATTGGCCGAGCAATGGCAGGACGAACTGCGGAACAAATTCCATATCGATGCCGAATTGGTATTGCCGAGTACGGTATCGCGTCTGGAACGGAATACCCGCCTGGATCAATCTCTTTTCGACATTTATCCCTTTGTGATCGTATCAACGGATTTCATCAAATCCGACCGGCGGCGGGACGAATTTATCCGCACTTGTCCGGGGTTAGTAATTGTGGATGAAGCGCATACCTGCGCTTTTGGCGGTGCGACTGGCAAAGGCCGTCATCAGCGACATGAGTTGGTTTCAGGGCTAGCGGGAAACCCATCTCGCCATATGATCCTGGTGACAGCCACACCGCACAGCGGTAAGGAAGATGCCTTCCGCTCCCTATTAGGCTTCTTAGACTCTGGCTTCAAAGAATTACCGGAAAATATCAGCGGGGCAGAAAATGTCCGGCACCGGCGTTGGCTTGCGCAGCACTTTGTGCAGCGCCGCCGGGCGGATATTCGGAACTATCTCGGCGCAAATACGCATTTTGCAGAGCGTAAAGACGCCGAAACAACCTATACCCTTTCTGCGGAATATAAGCGCCTTTTCAATCGGGTGCTGGACTACGCCCGCGAGACCGTCAAAGATCAAACAGGCGGGCAATTTCATCAACGCGTGCGCTGGTGGTCGGCCCTGGCATTATTACGCGCGATGGCATCCAGCCCGGCAGCAGCAGCGGCAACCTTACGAGCCAGGGCAGCCACGCTGGAAATCGAATCAGACTCTGTGCAAAGTGTGGATGAGATTGGACGCAGGACAGTCTTTGACCTGAGTGATGCCGACTCGACCGAAGGCCTGGACATCATCCCAGGCAGCGATGCCAGCGAATTGGAGGATGGGGAAGGAAAGGAACGCACTCACAGGCGCTTGCTGGATATGGCCCGTGAAGCGGATAAACTGGCGGGCAAATCCGATGCCAAGTTAGCTCAGGCCATCGAGATTGTCAAAGACCTGGTTGGCGATGGCTACCGGCCGATCCTTTTCTGCCGCTTTATCTCGACGGCAGAGTATGTAGCTGAGCATTTGCGCAGTGCCTTGCGGGGCGTGGAAGTGATGGCTGTCACCGGCACGATGCCACCTGCCGAACGAGAATTGCGCGTCCAGCAATTGGCAGAAGCCAAAAAGCATGTCTTGGTCGCTACCGATTGTTTATCCGAGGGCATCAACCTGCAAGATGGTTTTGATGCGGTGATTCACTATGACCTTTCCTGGAACCCCACCCGTCACGAGCAGCGCGATGGACGAGTGGATCGCTTTGGACAAGTGAAAAATGAAGTGCGCGTGGTGACGTATTACGGGATCGACAACCAGATCGACGGCGTAGTGCTGGATGTTCTGCTGCGCAAGCACCGCAGTATCCGCACTTCATTGGGGATTTCAGTGCCAGTGCCGGTCAACACCGATGATATTGTGGAAGCAATCTTTGAGGGACTGCTGTTGCGTGAGCGCTCCGGTGGGGTGATTGAGCACTATCTCCCCGGCTTCGAGGAATTCATGAAGCCCAAGAAAGAAGATTTGTACGCCCAATGGGATTCGGCTACCGAGCGCGAGCGCCGCTCCCGGACGATGTTCGCACAGGAAGGTATCAAAGTTGATGATGTTTCCAGAGAACTGGAGGCCGCCCGCGATGCCGTTGGCCTGAGGGTGGATGTTTCTGAGTTTGTCCGCCAATCCTTAAAAACCGCCCATGCTGTCGTCCTGGGGGATGATCTTATCAAAGTGGATTTAGCAGAGGCTCCCAGGGCATTGAAGGATGTGTTGGATCTGGACAAAGACCGCTTTGAGGCTACTTTTGCCCTGCCGTTAAAAGATAAAGAAATCTATTTAACCCGCACCCACCCTCTGGTAGAGAATTTGGCAACCTATGTCATGGATACCGCTCTGGATGGCGCCGATGACAGCATCGCCAAACGCTGTGGCGCCATCCGCACCCGCCAGGTGGAAATGCGTACCACTTTGCTTCTGCTGCGCCTGCGCTACCATCTCAAAACCAGCCGCGGTAGTGAAGAAACCACCCTATTAGCGGAAGAAGTGCTTCCGGTGGCTTTTCGCGGTTCTGCGGAAGCGGCGGATTGGCTGGATACCGCCTCAGCCGAAGCCTTGCTGAGTGCCGAGCCGGATGACAATATTTTCCCGCAACAGGCGACGCAGTTTATCAGCCAGATGATCGCTGGATTGAGTGTGTTGCAGCCCCACCTGGAAGCGGTTGCCCTGGAACGGGCTGAAACCTTACTCCAATCACACCGGCGCGTGCGCGATGCGGCCAGGCACACCGGGCGCTACCGGGTTGAACCGAAGCTGCCGGTGGATGTATTAGGAATTTATGTGTTTTTGCCAAAGGTTAGCTCATGAATAAATCCCCCATGATACGCAAATATTTTGTTGATGAGGCCGGTGACGCGATCATATTTGGCAAGCGGGGAGGCATAATGGTCGGAAAGCCGGGTTGTTCGCGCTATTTCATCCTGGGTGTGCTGGATATTGCTGATCCCAATACTTTGAGCGCTGAGATGAATCTCTTGCGGGGGAATTTATTGGCTGACCCCTATTTCAAAAAAGTGCCTTCCATGCAACCGGAGGCAAAGAAAACGGCATTGGCTTTTCACGCCAAAGATGATGTGCCCGAGGTACGACGGGAAGTTTTTGCTTTGCTGATGAAGTATGAGCTACGCTTTTTTGCGGTTGTGCGCGATAAATTGAGCGTGATCGAATATGTGCGGCAGCGTAATAAAAATGATGCGGGTTACCGTTACCATCCGAACGAGCTATATGATTATATGATCAGGCGGCTCTTCAAGAATTTGCTGCACAAAGATGATGGATACGAGCTTTATTTTTCCAAACGAGGCAAAGAGGATCGTACAGCGGCCTTGATGGAATCTTTGGAGCGTACCCGGACACGGTTTGCAACCCAATGGGGTATTCGGAATAACGTTCCGATGACGGTTTATCCACAACCGCCGTCTGACTGTGTTGGCCTGCAAGCCGTTGATTATTTCTTGTGGGCCTTGCAGCGTTTCTACGAACGCCGCGAAGACCGCTATGTAGATTTACTCTGGCCTGCTTTCCATATGGTTTATGACCTGGATGATACGCGTAAGAGTGCCTATGGCCGCTATTACACACAAAAAAAGCCGCTAACATTAGCGGCTTTGGATAATGACTTGCCAGGGATATAGAATTGAACTGACCGCAGCCAGACAATTACACGGCATGGAGCCGAATTTTGTCCACTGGCTACTAGAGTATAGCATGAAATTGCTTTTATCGTTGAACGATTTTTAAGGCTCATTATGCAAACCCGCCGACGAAACACCTTTACCACCATCCGCACCGAGGGGGCGATTCTGCCGCCCGATTTGTTGCAGCGTATCTCTGAGGGGGCGACGAATCTTGATGGCCTGCAACCCAGCGACTATCACCTGCTGGCCGGGGAGAAGCTCAACGAGGCCACCAACCGTTCGTGGAACCGGCTGATCGGGGCCTGGGAGAATTTCAAGACTTCTCAAGAAAAGGTCTTCGAAGGACAGCCGGGCACCACCGAGACGCGCAATCGCTGGCTGCTGCCGCTCTTCCAGGAGTTAGGTTACGGACGTCTGCAGACCAGCACGGCTTTCAACCTGGATGGCAAATCGTACCCGATTTCGCATGGCTGGGGCAAAGCGCCGATTCACCTGCTGGGTTTCAATATCGACCTTGGCAAGCGTACACCCGGCGTGGCCGGGGCCGCCACCACCAGCCCGCACAGCATGGTGCAGGAGTTCTTGAACCGCTCCGAAGAGCATCTGTGGGCTTTTCTCTCTAACGGGCTGCAACTGCGGGTGCTGCGCGATAACGTCAGCCTGACGCGCCAGGCCTACGTCGAGTTTGACCTGCAGGCCATGATGGAGGGCGAGGTCTACGCCGATTTTGTACTGCTGTGGCTGCTGTGCCACCAATCCCGCGTCGAGGGAGAAAAACCTGAAAACTTCTGGCTGGAGCAGTGGTCCCGTCAGGCGCAGGAACAAGGTACTCGAGCGCTGGATCAACTTCGAGCGGGGGTGGAGGATGCGATCTCCGCGTTGGGCAGTGGATTTTTGGGAGCAGCAGCCAACCAGGAACTGCGCGCGAAGCTCCGCCAAGGGGCGCTATCCAGGCAGGATTATTATCGTCAACTTTTGCGGCTGGTCTACCGGCTGATCTTCCTGTTCGTGGCCGAAGACCGCGAACTGCTCTTTTCGCCGGATTCCGATCTCACCGCCCAACAGCGCTACCGGGATTATTATTCCACCCAACGCCTGCGCCGACTGGCCGAACGCAGCCGCGGGCTGCGGCATGCTGACCTGTATCATGTGCTGCGGCTGGTGACGGAACAACTTTCGAGCGTGGCGGGCAGCCCGGAACTGGCTTTACCGGCCTTAGGCGGATTTCTGTTCT
>JABGRQ010000177.1 GCA_018648225.1 Chloroflexota bacterium | reverse complement strand
AAGGCGCTTACGAGGTTCTGGCGCGCGCTCAGGCCCTGGAAGCTAAGGGCCGCGAGATCATCCACCTTGAGATTGGTCAGCCGGATTTTGATACATTTGCCAATATTTCTCTGGAGGGTGTGCGCGCAATCGCCGCTGGCAAGACGCGCTACACCCCTCCGGCGGGGATGCCCGCATTTCGGGCGCTGATTGCTGAGGATGCAGGCCAACGCCGGGGGGTGAGTATCCACCCCGAGCAAGTTGCGGTCAGCCCCGGTGGGAAGCCGAATATCTTTTTCCCCACGCTGGCCCTGGTTGAGCCGGGTGACGAAGTCATCTACCCCAATCCCGGATTTCCTACTTACGAAGCCATGATCGGCGTTGCCGGTGGTGTTCCTGTTCCTGTGCCCCTGTCTGAGACGAATAATTTTTCGTTTGATCTGGCTGTGTTTGATAAGTTGATTAATGAACGCACAAAATTAATCATCATTAATTCGCCCAGTAACCCCACCGGCGGGGTGATGCCCAAAGCCGATCTGGAGCATATCGCAGCGGCCGCCCAACGCTACGATGCTTGGGTACTCTCCGATGAAATTTATGCCCGCATCGTCTACGATGGGGAGGCTGCGCCATCGATCTATGCTTTGCCAGGTATGGCCGAGCGCACCATCATTATGGATGGTTTTTCCAAAACTTATGCCATGACGGGCTGGCGGCTGGGGTACGGGATTATGCCCGCAGAGCTGGCCCGGCGGATAGGGTTGTTGTTAACGCACTCCGTCGGCTCAACGGCGGAATTTATCCAATATGCCGGGATGGAAGCGATCAGTGGGCCGCAAGATCAGGTGGATGTGGTGGTTGCTGAGTATCAGCGACGGCGAGATGTGATTGTAGCGGGTCTGAACAGCTTGCCCGGTGTCACCTGCCAGAAGCCGCAAGGCGCGTTTTATGTGTTCCCAAATATCAAAGCGTTGGGAAAATCTTCGAGTGAAGTTGCCAACTGGCTGTTGGATGAAGCCGGGGTAGCTTTGTTACCAGGGTCTTCCTTTGGTGAGTATGGCGAAGGCTATCTGCGGCTTTCGTATGCTAATTCGGTTGAAAATATTCAATTGGCTATCGAGCGCATGGCCGCGATTTTAGGGTAAGATGCCTTAGTGTGCCCAATATTTTTTTAGGATTGGGCGTGTCTATTTGGCTTCGTTCGGGTTTCTCTTAATATGCAGCGAAAACCTTAATGGTATCCGTCAATTGGAGGTTGGCACAATGACAACAAAAAAACAACTGCAAGGCGAAGTGTTCTATCCATCCGCGGAGGTGATCGAAAAAGCTCGCCTCAAAGATTGGGAGGCAACTGCCCAATGGGCAGCAGATGATCTGGAAGGTTTTTGGGCCAGTGAAGCCGAAGAACTGGAATGGTACCAGAAATGGGATCAGGTTTTAGATGACAGCACCCCCCCATTTTATAAATGGTTTGTTGGCGCGCAGACCAATATTGTGCATAATGCCATTGACCGTCATCTTCAAACCTGGCGCAGGAATAAACTGGCATTAATCTGGGAAGGTGAGCCTGGAGACAGCCGGGCGATTTCTTATCACGGATTGAACCGCGAGGTTAATCAGTTTGCGAATATCCTCAAAGCTATGGGCGTCGGCAAAGGGGATCGCGTCACCATTTATATGGGGCGCATACCGGAGATTATGTTCGCTATGCTGGCTTGTGCCAAACTCGGCGCGATTCACTCGGTTGTCTATGGCGGCTTTAGTGTGGATGCTTTGCAAGGCCGCATTGACGATTCGGAATCGAAAGTGGTTATCACCGCTGATGGCGGTTGGATGCGGGGCAAAATTGTTGAACTTAAACAGATTGTGGACGAAGCGGTCAAGCATTCGCCTTCGGTGGAAACGGTTATTGTAGTCAAACGTACCGGGCAAGAAGTATATATGGAAACGGGGCGTGATTATTGGTATCATGATTTGGCTCAATTGCCGATTGCCAACGGCGATTGCAAAACCGAAAAGTTGGATGCCGAAGACCCTCTCTTTATTTTGTATACATCCGGCACTACGGGCACGCCCAAAGCCATTTTGCATACCCACGGCGGCTACATGGTGGGGACTTCGGCGACGCTGAAATATGTCTTTGATTTGCAGGATGATGATCGTTGGTGGTGTGCCGCTGATCCGGGCTGGATCACCGGGCACTCCTATATCGTTTATGCACCCCTTGTGTTGGGGGCCACATCTTTCATATATGAAGGTGCCCCCAATTACCCCTATCCAGACCGCTGGTGGAAGATGATTGCAAAATATGGCCTGACCGTATTCTACACCGCGCCGACAGCCATCCGCGGTCTGATGCGTTTCGGCGAATCCTGGCCTAATCGGCATGATCTTTCTTCGTTGCGTTTGCTGGGTTCGGTGGGAGAACCCATTAACCCCGAGGCCTGGAAATGGTATCATCGCGTGATCGGTGGGGAACGCTGCCCGATTATGGATACCTGGTGGCAGACGGAAACTGGCAACTTTATGATTACCCCAACCCCGGTGGTGCCGCTCAAGCCCGGTTCCGGGACGCGCCCCTTCTTTGGGCAAGAGGCTGAAATCCTGGACGAAGAAGGCAATCCTGTTGCCGATGGGGAAGAAGGCTACATGGTGCTCAAAAAACCCTGGCCTGCTATGTTGCGCACGATTTATAAAAATCCTGATCGTTATGTGGAGCAATACTGGAGTAAATACCCCGGGTACTACACTACCGGCGACTCCGCCAAACGCGACGAAGATGGCTATTTCTGGATCATCGGGCGTGTGGATGATGTAATTAAGGTTTCTGGCTATCGCCTGGGAACAGCCGAGATTGAAAGCGCGTTGGTCAGCCACTCGGCAGTCGCTGAAGCCGCGGCAATTGGTTTGCCTCATGATGTGAAGGGGCAGGCTATTCATGCCTACTGCATTCTGCGTGCAGGCGATGTGGCCACACCTGCTCTTGCCGATGAACTCATCCAGCACGTTGGCGACCACATCGGCAAGATCGCCCGCCCCGAGGAAATCACCTTTGTGGACAAGCTCCCCAAGACGCGCTCCGGCAAGATTATGCGTCGTTTGCTCAAAGCGCGTGCCCTGGGTCTGGATGAAGGCGATACATCTACGCTGGAAGATTAATTCAATCATGAAAATACCAAAAACCGGGCTGCACGCAGCCCGGTTTTTGGTTTAGCCACGGATGAGTTCAGGTATTTTTGGTCTTTCCGTTGGGAAGCGAAATGAGAATTACGCCGCTGACGACCAAAGCTGCGCCAATAATTTGCCAGATATCCAGGCGTTCGCCCAAAATGAAATAGGCCAGGATAGCAGCAAACGCGACTTCGGTGGTGTTCATAATGGAGGCAACGCTGGCTTGAAGGGCTTTTAGCGCGGTAGTGTACAGCGCAAAACCTGAAACGGTGGTGATCAAAACCAAACCGGCAAACAGAAATTGCACTTGCGTGGAAATCGGCCACGGGATGGGTGTTGCAAATTGGAGGGGCAACAGTAGCAGCGCAGCAATGCCAAAGGTGTATAAAAGCACCGTCCAAGAACTATAATTGCCCACGAGTTTTTTCCCGAACAGACTGACCAAGCCATACATGATGGCAGAAGCCAGCGCAATCGTAACGCCGTAGCCCGTCACTTGCAGGCTTCCCATGCCGTAAAATCCAGAAATAAGAACAGTCCCTGCGATAGAGAGCGCAATAGCGGCAAACTTTTTTCGGGTAAGTGGCTCTTTGAAAAATATCCAGGCCATGATGGTGACGAAAATGGGGGAATCGCTCTGGATGACAGTGGCAATCGAAGCGCCATTGAGCACAACGGCTGTATTCCATAAGGCGTGAAACGCGCCGATGCTGCCTCCCATAGCAAAGAGCCAGGGGATGTCATGACGCTTGATGCGTAGTAATTGGGGATTGAGCAAGGCAATGCCAACCAGTAAAACAAGAAATGTGCCTAAATCGCGCCAAAAGGCAAGGTTAACAGAACTGACGCCGCTTTGTTGGATAATCAGGTTGATGAAAATTCCTGATGTAGACCAGAATACTGTTGCCAGGATGACCAGCGCGATACCGCGCGTGCGCGAGGGCACCACGTTGGGTGTTATGGTTGTTATCACGCTCGTTTACCATTGGGTGATAACGACATGCCCTCAACATACAATATGTTGAAGTTAGCATCCAAATCGAGATCAATTTGCTCTGCTTTGGCGGCCAGTTTTTCGCCTAGCGCAAAACCCTCCTCCGAGAGGAAGATCGCCGCGCCGAATCCGGCTCCGTTGGCGGTGGTTTCGACGACTTCCGGCGCAACAGGGGGAATCAAACCAATGTTAATGATGGCGTCAATATCCACCTGCCCGCCGAAGGAGCCGGTGAGGATTACTTTTTGCAAATCTTCAGGCTTCAGATTGAGTTGCATCATTAGCACGTCAATGGCGGCGCGGATCGCGCCTTTGGCTTTTTGCAGTTCGCGCACATCGAGTTGTGTAAGTTTAAGAGAGCCATCTTCAACGAGATCAATCGAGCGTGCCCCGTATTCATCGCTACCGATGAGATGGGTATAGCCTTCGGGTTTGGGGAGAATCCGTCCGCTGGGGTCAATCACACCTGCTTGCCGGAATTGGTTGACAGCGCTGAGCAAGCCGGAACCGGTCAGTCCGATGGGTTCTGCATTGGCGATGGTTTCTAGATCAAGCTGACCATCCTGGAGTTGGGTATCCACAATTGCGCCGTCGATGGCGCGTGTGCCGCAGGAAATATTGACGCCTTCAAAGGCAGGCCCGGCAGCGGTGGATGCGGTCAGAATGCGTTTGCCATCCGTGACCATGACTTCACCGTTGGTGCCCAAATCAATGGCCGCCATTGGCCCCGAAGGGTTGTCGAAGTTGAAATAGGCCAGACAGGCCAGCGCATCCGACCCCACAAAACCGCCGATCAATGGGGGCAGCATCACCTGGATATGTTCGGGAAAAATGCCACTCATCAAGTATTGGGCATCCTTAATTGAAGCGGAACTATGCGGCTGGAAGGGCATCATTGAGATCGATTCCAGCGGTTGTTTGGCTAAGAGATGGTGCATAGCTACGTTACCGACAATGGTGACGCGTTGCACGCGCTCGAGGATGCGCTTGGAGAGTTTCAGCGAATCGACGGCCTGATTGATGGAAGCCAGCGCCAGGCGTTGCAGGCGGTCGGCGTTTTCGGGGCTTTCTAGGGCCGCGGCCAGACGCGAGATCACATCGGCGCCATATACGGTTTGCTGGTTCAACCCGCCGCCGCCCGCGGCAACTTCGCCGGTATCGAGCATGGTCAGAAAAGCGGCTACGGTTGTGGAGCCAAAGTCGATTGCCAGTCCCAATGGCACGTCTTTTTCGCGTTTATAGCGTGAGCTGCTTTTGAAAATTTTGTTGGAATACACCACGATGGGTGAGAGTACCAGGCGCGAATCTTCTTCGATGCGGGCGCGGCAGGCCAGGCGGTTGTTCAGCGCAAGTTCACCCGCACTCAGATTTTCGAGTTCAATTTCATCGGGTTGGCCGACACCTTCTTCGACGAGCACCTTGCATTTACCGCAGGTGCCACGACCGGCGCAGGGTTGTTCGAGGGGGAGACCGGTTTTGGCAATGATCTCACCGAGAAGTTCGCCTTTTTGAGCCTGCACTGTTCTAATTTCTTCGCCATAGATGACGGTTACTTCGGGCATAATTTTTTCCTGTATATTTCAAAAAATCGCCACAGAGTTCACAGAGAATAAAAAAGCTTTATTGATTTTTCTCTGTGAACTCTGTGTGCTCTGTGGCTTCTTTAATTAGTTGGATGAAATTGCCAATGCTTTGGTTGCAGTACCGCTAACGGTTATTACGACAAATTTTGCAAAGTTTCAAATACTTTGTCGTAGAAACTCTGAATGTGCTGGCGCA
>JABGRQ010000176.1 GCA_018648225.1 Chloroflexota bacterium | reverse complement strand
AACTTGCTGCAGCCGTGTGGGGTCTACATATACGATATAATCGCCGGGCTCATAAACCAATGTTGTTTGAATTGTTTCAGGGAGCATTCGGTTGAGCAATTTTTCAATCTCTTTGAGGAATGGCAGTAACTCAATTTCAGTTTGCTCCATCACGGAGCGGCGGCTGAAATCCAGAATCTGGCGAATCAGGCTGGAGGCGCGTTGTACTTGTTGTTGGATAATTCCCAGATGTTCGCGGCTGTTCGCCGTAAGCGATTTGTCGGTGCGCAGCAAATCGGCGTAGATGACGATAGCTGCCATGATATTGTTGAAATCATGGGCGATGCCAGCCGCCAGTTGACCCACCGTTGCCAGCCGCTCTTGCATGTGGATTCGCTCCTGAATTTCGCGCTCTCGGGTGACATCGCGAATAATGAGCAAACGTTCTTCGGTATTGCCACCAAGTACCGAGCGAGCCTGTGCCTCAAAACGTTTTGATGGTGTTTCACTAGTTGCGATTTCGTAGGGTAACAATGCATCTTGATGACTGAGCAATGTTTCAATAGGGTAAGGGCCGACTTGCTTAATTTCACCTTCCGTTTGATCCGGAGCCAGAAGTAATAGATATTCTTGCCCCAATGTATTTGTGCTGAGTACACGGTTTTCTTCGTTGAAGAGAACCACCCCAATGGGTAATTCTTTGATGATACTTTCTAATCGGTATTGTTGTGCCCCTAAACGATCCACCAGCCGGTTAATTTCCTGATAACGGCTGGCGTTGCTATAGGCCAGCGCAATTTGTTGGCCTATAGCATCCAGCAAATTGAGGTGGTCTTCTGTAAATGCATTGACTTCATAATGATGAACAGAAAGTGTCCCGATAATTTTATTGCCATCAAATATGGGTGCTGAAATTGCAGAGCGTATTTTGGTATCCCGGCTGGAAATATTCTGCCAGCGCGCATCCTTTCGTACATCATGCACAATGGCAGGCTTGCGCTCGCGCGCTACCCAACCGGCCAGGCCTTTTCCCAGCGGCATGGTGTGTTTTTCGTCGATCAGCTTATTTATTTTGTGATCGTATATGGCGAAGGGCACAAGTGTTTCTGACTTCTTGTCGTAAAATAGCGCCAGACTTTCCCTGCCGTCCATAGCCTGACAAGTTCGTATGACGGCTTGCTCCATAATATCGTCGGGATCGAGGCTGAGCGAGAGCACCTTGCCAATCTCGTAGAGTAGCGAAAGACGTCGACGTTCGATATCGAGTTCTTCGGCGCGCTTGTCGATGGTTTCGAAGAGGTTGGCATTGTCGATGGCAATGGCTGCCTGATTGGTCAGTGTTTCGAGGAATTTTCTCTGTTCTTCGCTGAACGCGTTGGGTGAAAAGGATTGAATGGATAACGCGCCCAGAACACGATCCTTCACAATCAGTGGAATTCCCAGCCAGCTATGTGTATTCTGTTGGTTTTGATAAAAAGGAATGGGTGTATCGGGTAATTTGTCTCGGGTAATGTCGTTCAGGTGCAGGGGTTTTCGATTTCGGATAACCCATCCGGTGAGGCCGCCTGTTCTGATTGGAAAATGTTGGTGGAGCAGGCTTTCCATGACGGTCCCATCTTCCACTGCGAAGCGGATATGAAATTCTCCGTCTAATTCATCGTAAATTGCCACTAGAAAGGTGTCGGGCTTGAGGAACTGGTCCACTTGCTCGTAAAGGCGTTGGAGCAAGATATTTTCATCTAACTCACTTGAAGTTGCCAACGCTGTATCATATAGCACAGAAAGTTCATGCGCCCTGCGCTGTACCTCGCTAAACAAGTTTGCTTTGTCGATGGCAACCGCCAATTGGTCGGCCATAATTTGCAGCATTTGAACATCTTCATCATCGAAGGCTGCCTCCTGCTGGCTTTGTACATCGAGTACACCAATCACATGGCCTTCTACGATAAGCGGCAATCCCATTTCTGAGCGGGTTTCAGGGAGCAGGGGCTGCTTGAAGTGGATGGCATCTTCGCCCACATCTAATGCAATTCGTGGCTTTCCCGTACCGGCGACATGCCCAACAATGCCTACTTTGCCAACCGCCAGCTTATGCCCCTGTTCAAGCATCTTGCGACCAGCTTCGCCCGGTGCCGCAGCCAGATGAGCGTATTTCTTTTGTGCATCTAATAAGAAGATACCAGCATGATAGAAGTCAAATCGTTCCTGAATTAACAAGGCAGAGTGGTTGAGCAATTCTTCTACGTCACGGGCGGCGGTAGCATCGCGCGCAATTTCGGCGGCCACACGTAGCTGTACTGCCCGGCGCTGGATGATTTCGCGTGACCGTTTGCGCTCGGTGATGTCCAGCAGAGTGACGATGACAGCCTTTTGTCCCTGATAAATAATCGGGCCTGAAACAACTTCCACTTCGATGATTTCGCCATCCAGGCGTACCACGCGTTGCTCTAGCGGTGGCAGGAATTTTTTCCAGGCAAGCATGGCGCGCTCGTGGACTATGTCTTTATCATCGGGGTGTACAAAATCCAGGGGCGATAAGTTGATTACGTCTTTTAGTTCTTCAGCCCCAAGCAGTTTTTGGCAAGCCGGATTGATATATAAAATGCCCTCATTACGATAAACCGCGGTGGCAACCGGCGTTTTTTCGATCAGAGTACGGTATTGAGCTTCACTTTCACGCAGAGCGGCATCGATATTTTTTTTGTCTTGCCTGCTTTTCGCTTCGCGTAATTCGCGTGCGATTGCAGGAACCAGGCGCGAGTAATTCCCTTTGACGAAATAATCATTTGCGCCTGCACGCATAGCTTCTACGGCGTTATCTTCCCCCATGGTACCGGAGATCATTAATGCAGGCGTATCCGAAAAATTCTCTCTGATAAATTCCAGCGCGCTGATGCCCGAATAACCAGGAATCGTATAATCGACAAAAACCAGATCCCAGCGACGCTCATGCAGCGCTTGTTCAAATGTTATTTGTGTTTCCACGCGCCGCCAGTTGACAGTATAACCACCGATTTCAATGGTGTATACGAGCAATTCGGCATCGAATTCAGAATCTTCAAGTAATAGCAGGGATAGATATTTGTTCATGAATCTGTGACCAGGTTTCGAACCAAATAAAGTTCACCGCGTTGGAAGCCGCGTGTCAAATAATACTGGCGTGTGCCAACAGCCGAAATGACAGCCAGACGTTGGTAGCCTCGCGTCCGTGCGATTTTTGCTGCTTCTTCGAGTAGTTCTGTGCCTAATCCGCTGTGTTGGGCTGCGCCTTCATCCTCCTGACCCATACGCAACGATTGCCCATAGACATGCACCTCACGGATGATAGCCGCGGTTTTGAGATCGCTCAGGCTGGTCGGGGGTGCATCGGGTTGGGGCAGAGAAAGCCTCAGGAAGCCGGCCAGCTTATCGTTCGGGGTCACATAAGAGAGAAAATGTTCCTCGGCAGAATCGGCTTTGTAGATCAGATCATCCAGCCTCAGAGCCGCGTTTTGAACATCCTGCCCGCGCACTTCGCGGCAGCGCACGCATTGACAAACCTTATCACGGCGCTTCAATTCCTGCTGAACATCCATGCGCAAACTGGTGCGGCGGTTGCCCTCCACGACATTGGTGGAGGGAATATCGCGGATAATGCGGTTGACGCGGCAGTAGCGCGGGATGCTGGTTTTTACATCTGCAATCAACTTGATGAGTTCGTCGGTTTCGTAGGGGGTGTACTCGCCGCGCTGCCAGTATTCATATAACTCGGCGTTGGCGAGTAGTTGCGTAGGGTAAATTTTGAGTTCATCGGGGTTTAGGCCATCCCACAGATGCGCGAAATCTTCATAATCCGATGCGGGTGTCGCACCGAGCAGATTGGGCATCCAGTGAGCTACAATTTTGAAGCCCGCCGCGCGCAACAGCGCAAAAGCCGCCCGCGCTTCAGCGGCCGTATGTCCGCGCTGGTTGAGTTCCAGAATGCGGTCATCCATACTTTGCACGCCGATCTGAACTTTTGTGACTCCAAGCGTGCGCAGCCAGACCAACTCTTTGCGGGTGACGTGGTCGGGGCGTGTTTCTACCACCAGGCCAACATTGCGATGCTCGGCAGTCTCGTTGAAAGTTTGCGCCTCAGCCAGGGTGTCAAATTCGCGCTTGTTGAGCGCTTCAAAGCAGCGTTTGATGAACCATTCCTGATAATCTTTGCGGTAGGAACTCCATGTGCCGCCCAGTACAAGTAACTCGATCTTGTCGGTGGGATGCCCTACGGCGTGCAGGGCTTCGATGCGCGCAGTTACCTGCTCGTAGGGGTCAAATTCGTGATGCAGGGCGCGCATCGCCCCCGGTTCATCAGGCAAATAGCTTTTGGGCATGCGTATATCGGTAGGGCAAAAAATACACTTGCCGGGACAGGGGTAGGGCTTGGTTAGTACCGTCACCGTAGTTACGCCCGAGAGCGTGCGCATAGGCTTCAGGCGGATTTTTGCTAAGAGACCAGGGTCTTTTTGCCATTCGCCGCGCGCTACCAGATCGCGGTATACAGCTACCAGCGCCGATTTATTCAAAAAACCCTTGCCATCCGGTAGCGGATTGTGTCGTAGCGCGTCGAGAACTTTACTGCCACTGCGAATATCTTCCAGGGCGCGGCGCGCCAAATCCCGCTTATGCGGGGTGATTTCACGGGCGGCGTACCAGGCTTGATCGTTTTTATTCACGGTTACTTACTTTAACGACAGAGGCAAAGGGGTGAAGACGCAAAGAGTGATAAAATCTCTGCGTCATGGTCTCCTTGCGGCTTTACGTTGAATCCTTTTCGTTTAATACATGAGAATGGCGAGAATAATTCACACCAACCTTCGTTTATGAATCCTGTTACCGTTCAAAAACTGCTTCAACTCAACCAGCAATTTTACCAGACCTTCGCGGGAGATTTCTCGGCTACCCGCGGACGTTTGCAGCCCGGCGTGCTGCGTGTGCTGGAAACGATCTCATCTCAGGATACTATTCTGGATTTGGGTTGTGGAAACGGCGAATTGGGGCGTGAACTGGCCCGCAGAGGGCACCAAGGCAACTACCTGGGTCTGGATTTTAGCCCGGAACTTCTGGACGCAGCCCGCGCCGGGGTGCAGGAATTCCCCAACATTGCCTACGCCCAGGCGAATATCGCCGACATAAGTACCTGGGATTTCGCCTTGATGGACGTCGGACGACGAACGGCGGACAGAAACCTTCACCCTTTAACCTTCAACCGGATACTTTCCTTCGCCGCCCTGCATCACATCCCCGGGCGCGAACAACACCTGCAAATTCTGAACCAGGTTCATGCTTTACTCCCTCCTGGCGGGCGATTCATCCACTCGAACTGGCAATTTCTCAACAGTCCGCGCCTGAAAGCGCGCATCCAGCCCTGGGCCGAGATTGGCCTTTCGCCCGATGACCTGGACCCCGGCGACTATCTGCTCGATTGGCGGCGCGGCGGCTACGGTCTGCGCTATGTGCATCATTTTGGCGCGGCAGAACTACACGCCCTGGCCGCTGAAACTGGCTTCCAGATGCTGGATTCATTCTACTCTGATGGGCAGGAGGGAAATTTAGGCTTGTATCAGGTTTGGAAAAGAATTTAAGGGTGACTTTCCTGCAAAAAGCCATAAGCGAGATGCCCGCCGGAACCCTTCATCTGGCGCGATTTGCATTGAAGTCAAGGATATATTCTGCAAACTTCAATTGCTTTGTGGATACCACGTAATTGAAGCTTCTCATTGGGATCACAGGGATTCTCTTCAACAATCTGCCGCGTTGCTGGATCATCCAAAATAGATTGCGCCAGCCAAATATCATCGCCCTTGGCCAGATCACTCAACCGGGCGGCGATGTTGACTGTGCTGCCGAAATAATCCAGACGGTTGTTGAGTGTGACCACTATGCACGGCCCGGCATTCAGCCCAACTTTCAGGCGTAGCTGCTGCTCATCGTTTAGCGCAGTCCGCCGGTTGAGTTGCTGAATCCCGCGCACGCTTTCCAATACACCCCGTAGGGCTGAAGCGTTATCGAAAAAAGTTCCCATCACACCATCGCCAATCGTCTTGACTGCGGCTCCGCCGTGGCGTTCGACCGCGTCGAAGACAATCTCAAAATGCTGACGCACCAATTGATAGGCTGCCGCATCGCCCAGAGTTTGGTACAACTGTGTCGAGGCTTTCAAGTCGGAGAAAAAGACAGCCAGATGCTGCACGCCCAGCGAATAATTATCGGGTAGCACTTGCACGCCTAATTTTTCACGAAACAGAGATCGATTGACGAGATGGAGTGCTGGCAATCTTCCGAGAGTTTCATCGACCTGAGCGTGAAAATTGGCCTGGTTACGGCGTGCGGGGTGCAATTTCCGTAGCCTGTTTTGAGCGCTGACTCGCGGGGTAATCTCTTCATCCAGGCGAATTTCGGCTTCGTTGTGGCACATCTCGCAGTTTTGGTGTGATTCTAAATGCTGGAATTCATGCGTGCGTTGCAGCAGCGCGCCACACGCCGGGCAGTAGACTTCCCACTCGAAGGCCAGTAACCCCTCACCGACAGCCAAAATCAGAAAATCCAGGGTTTGCGTTTCTGCCCAGCCCAATTGCTGCGCTATATAGCGCGGATTAACGCGATAAAGCTCGTAATCTTGCGCCTGCCGGATAAATTTTTGAAAGTGGGTGACATCTTTGGCCGCGTGCGGATTTTTCTGCAGGCGTTGAAATGCGGCGTTACGCTGCCAACGCGGGAAAATTACCATCGGATAGGTTGGGGAATATTTCGTCATTTAATGATTCCGAAGCGTTAAACCGTTGAATTCTTACGAGTGGGTTCGATTTCCCCAAAATAGCCCATTTCGAGCAATGCACCCAAAACTTTCTCCGCGGCCCCGGTTTTGACAATAATTGCCGTGGGGCCAAGCGGATCGCCCAAATAGCGCGCCGCCCGCGATTGGCGCAGTTTATCAAGAATTTCTGGGGCACGCACGCGCAGGATGACTGCTTCGCGGGTCCGAATTTCGCTGCCGTGAGCCTCCCAGCGTTTCAGCGCACGAATGATATTGGGCGGCACAGGCTGGGCGTGCTTCTGTAAAATTGCCAGCAGATGCCCAATGTGCAATCCCTGGCTGTGCGCCAGTGTTAGCGAGTCAGGTGTTAATTGATAGCGAAATTCGTGGGCTGTTGACTCTTCCCAACGGCAGAAGCGGGCAATTTGGTAGCGAATGGCGCGCGGCGAGGAGAGAGGAGCGCCCACGCGGCCATCTGAGCGCAGGTGGATTGATTCCGACTCAGAGGGCAACCCCTCGGGGGGAATACCCGCCAACAAGGCAGGCCACCAACTCGAAAGGCGGAAGGCGCTCCCGCTCAGGGTGGGCGCGTCCGCCTCGGGGGTGGCAATATCCACAAAGCCCAACCAATGCAGCGGCCCACAGATCAGATAGCGAATCAGCGCGCCATCGACATCATCCCAATGCTCGAAACCGCGTAAGAATTCGCTGCTGTTCACGTCCCGCAGGTACCACGAATCATAATCCCCCGCCGGACGCTGAAAATCGGGGTTTTGCTGTTTGATGTCGGCGATGAAGGCCGAAAGGTTCCACCAGGTTTGCGGCGGCAATTTTTGCAACTGTCGCATAAAGAACTGGCGAGCAGCCAGGGGATCGTTGCGCCAGTCGCCTTCGGCTTGCAGGTGAGGTATCAGGCGCAGATCATTGTGTGTGGCGCTGTGCAGCCAATCTTGGGCCAGTTGCGCCAGAGCTGCGCCGCGGCTGGCTTCGAGATGGGCGCGGGCGCGCTCCAGATCGGGCTGGCCATCCGGAGTCAGGATTTTGGCGCTGGTGAGCAGGGATTTCAGGAAAGTTTCGATTTCGGCGGCCAGGCCGATATTTTCGCGCCCCAGCCGTTGAGCAGCAAGCAATGTGCAGGCTTGTTCGAGCAGTTGATCGTTAACGGAAATGGGGTAGGCGCGCTCGCCGGGGGTGGCGGCGCGCCCCGGCGCGGGGTTGGTATTTGGGGGCGCGGCGGGAATCAGCGGCAGCAGGTCGTCGGGGATGTACGCAAATTCTTCGTTGCCGCGCGGCGTTTCGAAGAAGGCGCGTGCCACCAATGCGCGATACCAGAGCATTTCAGCCGCCGAGATCGAGTTTTGGTCGGGCCGCAAACGGTCGCGGCGGCCGCTGCCCATTTCGCGTACTTTGCCGCATAGACGCGTGAATTGCACCCACGGCAAGCGTCCCCCCGCGGCGATGATATTTTGCAGCGCGGCGCGAGCTTCATCCGGCAGAGCTTGAATAACTTCAGCAGCCAGTTCTGGATCTTGAATTTTTTTGCAAATTTCGGGGATGGCGGAATCGGTATCGGGTGAGGCAAGCTCCACCCCCCAGCGTTCAGCGATCATGCGCAGATGTCCCAGGTCGTGGCGTTGCAGGCTGTGAGCAAGATCAGGCATAGGGTGATGGGCCAGGGATTAACGCAAAGACGCCAGGAAGCGGAGCCGCAAGGGACGAGCATAAAAGTAGTTTGCGGCCTGGCTTCTGCGCGCCTTTGCGTAAAGATCAGGGATTGGGATCAACTGCGCGATTATACAACAACTTCAATCGCCCCCGGCACAAGTTCAAAATCCAGTTGGCGTACATCGGTACCGAACCCGGCGAAGATTTCGCCATCAATATGGATATTGAGCGGGCGGTCAGAGGTGATTTTGGCTTGTTTCAGGGTTTCAAGGCGCACTTGTTTGAAGTTTCCATGCGTTCCATTCATCACCTCGGGTAGCAGGCGGAACATCATCGGGCGGGAAACTTTGGAAATGGCGACATAATTGAGCACCCCATCGTTGTTGACGGAGTCGGGCGCCACCCTAAATCCGCCCCCCTCGCGCGGCCCGTTGCAGATGCCCAGCATCAGAATATCATCTTCCCATTCTTGCTGGTCACTGCGGAATTGGATATGTGCAGCATCATGATTGAGAATAATCGTTTGCACCACCGCAGTAAAATAGACGATAAATCCGCGCAAGAAAGAAGGCAATGTGCGCGAGCGGATGGTAACGGTGGCGTTGAAACCCGCCCCTAGTGTATTGTCAATATACTCACGGCGGCCATGTTCATCAGTCACCACAGCTAAGTCTGTGCGGCGCGGTGTTCCGGTGAAAATTTGCCGCAATGCCAGGGCCGGGTTATCCTGCATCCCCACGGCGTGGGCGAAGTCGTTGCCCGAACCCATCGGGACCACCCCGATGCGTGGGCGTTTTTCAGCAGGCACACGCATGACCCCGTTGATGACTTCGTGAATCGTGCCATCGCCGCCCACGCTGATGATCAGCTCGTAGCCTTCCAGCGCGGCCTGTTCGGCTAATTTAACCGCATGTGTAGGGTATACGGTTCCAGCCCAATCGGCGCCGCCGAATTCTTCAACGATGGGGCGCAAATCCGATGCCTGACGCCAGGCATTGCCGCGATCGGCGTTGGGGTTGAGAATAATTTTCGTTTTATAGGGTGGCATAGGAAACTCCTAGGGGTACTTCTTCTTTAACCCCGCAACTGGCAAAACGATTTGTCCTTCGGCAGAATCTCCATATATGGAGATTTGTTCGGGGTGCATAAAAAATAGCCAGGCGGTGAAAGCAGCCATCAGGGCCTCCAGTTCGCTGGCCTGGTAGAGTCCTTCCAAAGGGAGTACGCCTTGTTTCAGACGATAACGTGTGATCTCCTCGAAAACGCGCATCGGGTCGTCAATCTCTAAACCACCATCGTACAGGATCAACTGGCGTTGCACGCGCCCCTCCAGAGATGTTTTGGGGAAAGGCTTTTTTTCGATTAGTGCGGTGTAGGCTGCCTCGGGATGGACTTCCATAAATTGGCGTTGTGCGTCGGATGTGCCAAAATTCTGATACCCGGCAGCGGTTAGACGGTTGCACAGCTCAAAGCTGGTTTTCATCCACGAAGGGCATGAATCTGCATCTGCGGGGATGCGCGCCACGCGCAAATTATGTTGTCGCAACAAATATTCGGCTACGCGATCATTCGTCCAACGCCCTGGGGGCGGTACCGGCTTCAGAGCTTGACGCACAGCTTCGAGCTTCATCCGCCCCTGATTTGGGCGCAGCGGCCCGCAAATCGCCGCGATGGCGCGTTCCTGCCCCTCAGCAAAGGCAAGTACAGCCTCCAGATTGCCCTGATCCAAAGTGATTACCTTTTGCTCGAAATCCAGCGCGGCATAGACCAATGACCGTGTGGGTGCTTTGGGGACGATTCCAATGAAAATTGTTGCGTTTTGCATGGTTTGCTCCCGTTGAATAGTAGGCCGTTTCGAGTGTAGCGTAAAACCAAAGAGAAGGCAATAGCGGCAAAAATTTCAGCAAATTATTAATTGTCCGGTTTGGTTTTTATGGTATGATTGCGCCCAAATCTAACCAGTGGACGGGTTTGCGCATAGTTTTAGCGCCTTGGCATATTACTGGATTTTTGAGGAAGTATGGAAGATAAAATTACGATTATTGAAGGCCCAACGCCTACATTTGAACTGATCCCAGATATTTGGGTACACGGTCTTGTCGAAGGCGCATTGCAAGCGGATGTCGTCGCGACCCGGTTGCGCACATTCAACGGTCAGGAACTGGTTGACCGCTGTTCACGTGCCTGGAATAAGACACAGAATATTTACCTGGAATACAAAACCCCCGAAGGGCTGCCCGACGAGGTGCCGATTATAGCTGCCCGCAATTTTGCAACCGATGAGGGGGATATGCTGCTATTATGGGTGCGCTTCCCCGATGATAGTCTCGAGGTGGGCATCGAATACGATGACGACGACTTCGATGATGAAGACGATGAAGATGATGGTTTTTTCTTCGATGACGAAGCGTACTAAAATCAACCCCTAAACCGATTAATGAAACCCGGCTTTATTGTAAAGCCGGGTTTTCGATAAATTGGCAGTATTTGCTCAGGTTTTGCACGCGCTGGAAGCCGGGCAAGTACAATCGGAGATCGTATGGCAGAATCAAAGACGGTATTGCAGGAATTTGAAGATGGTGTGCTGCGGCTGACGCTCAATCGGCCTGCGCTTGCGAATGCTTTTAATCACGAAATGAATACTGCCTTGCAGAAGGCGCTACGGGAAGCCGCTCGCGATGCGGCTGTGCGCAGTGTTTTGCTAACAGGGGCTGGTTCTGCATTTAGCTCCGGGCAAGATTTGGGCGAAATGAAACAGGCTCAGGGGAAAGTATCGTATCGTCAGCATTTACAACAAACCTATAACCCATTGATCTTGCAGTTACGGCAGATTGAAAAACCGGTTGTTGTTGCCCTGCAGGGGGCCGTCGCCGGGGCAGCATTGGGTATAGCTCTGGCCTGTGACTTGCGCATTGCTGCCGAAGGGACGCAATTTACTGTGGGTTTCCTGGGCATTGGTTTGGCGCCCGATTCAGGAGTCTCACTATTGCTTCCGGCGGTTGTTGGTTTGGGGATTGCGAGTGAGTTGACGTTCACAAATAAACCCTTTGATGCGCGCCAGGCTCTGGGGTGGAATCTGGTCAACCGCGTGGTGCCAGCCGGAGAGTTGCCTGCGCAAAGCATGGCGCTGGCGCGAGAATTGGCGCAGGGGCCACAGCAAATCATTGGCCTGACCAAACGCGCTTTCAATCAGGCCATTTTTCCGAATTTGGAATCTGTACTCGATTACGAAGCCCATATTCAGGCGATTGCGCAGCATAGCGCGGATCATCGGGAGGGCGTTCAGGCCTTTTTGGAAAAACGCAAGGCAAACTTCACTCGGTGAAAGCCATAAGCAGAGTGATTGATGCCCTGCTCATTTCTTGATATGAAACCGCGGCAGCAGCATTGGAACTTGCTTTTGATAAGTACCATACGCTTCGCCGAATTCATACCGCAGACGACGTTCTTCAAAGTGTGCCCCCACAACCAGATACAGGGACAGGATGATTGCAAGTGTGAGGCTGTTACACGTCATAATAGGGGTGAGCCAGATAAAAAGCAGCCCGCCTGTGTAGAGGGGGTGGCGCACCCACTGATATAGCCCCGAAATAGCGAGTTTCGGTTGGGTGTGAGCAATGGGTGGTGAAAAGATTTGTCGTAATCCAATAAAATCGAGCGCATCGGCCTGCCAGATTCCCAGGATAATGATTATAACCCCCATGAATTGCCCCACGCCCGTGAGGAATACCCAGGGTATCGGAACGGAATAAAGTGTTTGGTCTGGCAGCGTTGCCATCAACCACAAAATGGGCAGGAAAGAAACCCCTGCAAAGATATTATACGCCAGGCGATACCAACGTTCAGCAAAAAGGCCAAGCCACTGACGGGCACGCGCTTTGGCGGTCAGCGTTGCTGTTAGGGAATGAATTGCTGCATAAAGGAGTGTTGCCAGGGTTAGTGTCAGGGTTGGGAGCATATTATTCGTTTACCAGTTGAACACATGAATGGAGATCGTATTTTTCAAGATCAAACTCTGCCAGAATGTCTGGAAGGGCTGGGCTGTCAATTTCCGTTGAGTTGGGGGGCAACGAAAAAGACTGATTATTTTGTGTCTCGCTTTGGGCGTAGGCGCGCGCTAACTCTAGCCAGCAACTCAGGGTCAGGTTTGTTCCCGGCCAATGCACAGGGTCGCTGACATCGAGAAAAGTGGTCAGTGTTTGCTGCGGGGGGAGTTCAGCTTTATTCCCCAACATCAGAATTCGGATAAATTCCACCCGCGTTTGCGCGAGCGCCATTCCATAATCGACTTTAATTTCTTCAACAACTTGATCGATTTGAGCCGAATATTCATTTGCGCGTTGCGGGGTGTCATCTTTGAATTCGGAGCCGTCCCAGGCGAACAGCCATGCCGACTGTATGGGAATCCCGGTTTCATATTGGGCAGGATCGTAAACCCAGATATGCAGGGGATTGCCTGAATGAAATATGTGCCAGGGTTGAACGACGCCGGGCAGTGTGGCGGTGATATCCACGACTTTGTAGGTATTTTTGAGTTCAAAGAAATGCAGCGCAACTTCGCCATATTCCGGGCAATCTTGAGCGCAGTATTGATAGGCAACAGCAAATTCGGGCAGCCCATTTTGGTTGATGTCGCTCCATTGACCGTTGAACCCCAGCATCGAGCGGGTTTCGGGGCTGAGTTCGGCTTCCCCAATCAGGTGTTCAGGCGGCGCATCCCAATTGACGGCTTCGCAGTTAATTGGAAAGGTGTAGCCGCTGCCCGCGGGGTAGCTTGGCGCGGTGAAATAGCGTAATAGCTCGTTGTTGTTGGGTTCATAGCGGGTGAAGGCCAGCCGACAAATTGCCGCGCCGGGATCAAGCCCGGTATTGCTGAATAGATAAGCGGAATAGATGTAGTCCTTTGGCCCAATGGTCGATGACGCAGCAATTAATGCATAGCCGCGGTTTTGCAGATCGGTGGAGAAACTATCCTCCTTGAGCGGTGCAGCGGTGGGCAAGGGGGCTGTGGGCGCGGTTGTCGGGTTGGCGTTTTCTTCGGTGCTGGCCGGTGTTTGTGTGAGGTTGCTGGCTGGCTGCGGTGTGGATGCTGGCAATACGTTTGCTTCGGTCAGCGCTGCGTTTAGGGTTGCGCGGGCATCGGGTTTTTCACTTGTGGGGAGATTGCAGGCCAATGTAATGATGATTAACACCATCAGGGGTAGCAGCAACAAACGGGGGGCTGAAAATCTAGAGCGCACAGAGACAGAAGAGAATTTTGGAGTATGAGTTTCGTGAGATGGCAATTTATGCATAATTTCTTGTTGTCGTCAAAAGAAGCGTGAACAAATGTGGTAATCAGATGTTTTCTCACAAGGAAACCAGGAATGCAGGAAGGAAAATTCATGGTTTCCTGGTTTCCTTATGAAAAATTTAGTGTTCACATTACCTTTGACCAATACACTATTCATAGTTTTCTGAATTGAATGCAGTAATGCGTTTTTGGGCAATTTCTTTATAGGCAGCATCAATCTCGTAGCCGATATAGTGCCTGCCGCTCTCTATGGCGGCCAGTGCGGTCGTGCCACTGCCCATGAAGGGGTCCAATACAATATCTCCCGCGAAGGTATATAGCTCAATCAGGCGGCGGGGCAGTTCAATGGGGAAGGGAGCCGGATGCCCGATGCGGGCTGCCGACTCGGTGGAAAATTGCCAGACGCTCTTGGTGCATTCCAGAAACTCATCGCGTTCGATGGTTGCTTCTCGCCCATTATTTTCTCGTTTAAAGCGTCCCTTTGAGAATACCAGAATATATTCATGCACATCGCGCAGTGTAGGATTGCTAGGGGAGAGCCAACTTCCCCAGGCGGTGGACGAGCCTGCACTGGAGCCTTTATCCCAAATAATTTCACCGCGCATTAAATAGCCAATCTCGATCATGATTTGGGCGATGAACCCGTTCAGGGGAATATAGGGCTTGCGTCCCAGATTGGCGATGTTGATGCAGGCGCGCCCCCCGGGGACAAGCACCCGCCACGTTTCGCGAAAAACAGCGTCGAGCAGAGTCAGATACTCCTTCAACGTCAGGTCGTCATCATATTCTTTACGGGCGTTGTACGGGGGTGATGTCACCATCAGATGCAGGCAGCTATCTGGCAGTTGCGACATTTGCTCGCTGGTGGTGGTGAAAATCTGATTCAAATATTTCGCGGGAATGGGGTTTTCAACATAGGGCGTGGTTGTATCTTCTTCAACCTGGTGAGCATACAAGCGGCTGCTATAGAAATGGCTCGAATCGTGACTTATTTTTCCGCGCGTGCCGAAAGCTGATGTTTGCGTAGCGCGTTCGGAGTTCATTTTATTTCTCCAGGTCAATTAGCGCAAAATTATCGGGGGGTGAGCGGCGTTCTTTTTCGGCCTGTTCTGAGCGCCAGAGTAATTGCCCGCTGAGTAAGGCTACGGCAAACACAAACAGTTGCCGCGGGGTGATGGTTTCTCCGGAGACGATCACCTCACGCGGTGTTTTGAGTAAAAAACAGCGCTGGCGAATTGCATCGTCGGTAAATTTATTGATTTCAAATTCGTTTAGAATAATCCTGCGGATTTCCATAATTTGAAGAAGATCACTGAATTCGTTCGGTGCGATCAACCCCAGCGCGTAGGCCGCACGAATTCGGGTGTCGAAATGGCTCAATGCTCCACTGGAATTCAATAATTCTTCAGTATTATTTGTGTCGGGGACAAAATAACTCGCCAAGAGCCGTCCCAGATAATTTTGCAGGTAGGTTGAACCTAAAATCGCAGCCGAGCGGTCGCTATTATGTTTAAATTCGCCAATTATTTTTTGCCAGTTTTTTGATTTTTGTGTGCTATTTTGCATAGGTTGCTCCTGATTGCAGGCTCAAATTGACCAAAATTTCCGTATGATATTATTCCAAATGCTCGTTGGGCTGCGGTTATTTTCTTAGCTTTTCTCTGGAGTTTTGAAAGCGGTGACTTCATTATACCGATAGCAATTTATGAGGTGATCGTTGACCATGCCCACGGCTTGCATGAAGGCATAACAGATCGTGGGGCCGACGAAACTGAAGCCGCGCTGTTTGAGCGCTTTGCTCATAGCTTGCGACGCGATAGTTTGAGCGGGGATTTGCTCGAGTGAAGACCATCGGTTCACGATGGGAGTCCCGTCAACGAAGCCCCACAAAAATTGACTGATTGAACCGGCCTGTTCCCGAATTTGAAGGTAGGCCTGCGCATTTTTGATGGCTGCGTTGATCTTCTGGCGATTGCGCACAATGCCGGGATTTGCCATTAACTCAGCAAATTTGGCATCATCATAACGAACGATTATTTTGGGATCAAAGTTGTCGAAAGCGTGGTAATAGTTTTCGCGCTTGCGAAGAATTGTGATCCAACTCAGGCCAGCCTGCGCGCCATCCAGAATCAACTTGGCGAAGAGTTGCTGGTCATCATACACGGGCACGCCCCACTCTTCGTCATGATAGGCAATATACAGTGGATCGTCTCCCGGCCAGGAACAACGATGGAGAGTTTGTTGGCTCATTTTTTCTTGGGAAAAAGTCGTTTGGCTTCACAAAGATTTTTCTTACGACGGGCGACACGTCCGCAGTTTTGGCAAACAAATTCACCATTCCGTACCAGCGTTTTGTAGGCCTTAAATTCTTTTTTGATGACGCCTTCTTCCTTGAGTTCACAAAGAGTTTTGTTGGTTTTCATGGATTTGCCTCATTTTTGAAGATTCTGTATTGGTCAACAAGAGCTTGAACATTAAGTTTTTATGAGGAAGCCAAGAATTACCCAAAAGGGCACAGGCCATGAATTTTTCTTCCTGTGTTCCTGGTTTCCTAATAAAATGGCATTCAAGGTAATGTAGATGACTACACAATTTATGAATATTTATTGTCGTGCCTGGCGTGAAAAGTCATCCGGTAGATGCCATTATACAACGAAGATTATGCACTGACATCAATTTACCACACCTGCAACCCATGCTGATCTAACGTAATCGGAATGATCCGAAAATCAGGGTGCGCCTGCGAAATATCATCCAGCAGCCCGCGTTTGGCTGTTGGCCCTCCTGTGCACAGCAGCGTCAGGGAACCTCCATCGCCCCCAGCGCCGTTCACCTTCCAACCTGTTGCGCCATGCTTTTGGGCAATTTCAATCACTCGCCGGGCATCCTTGCTAACCAAATCTGGGTGCAGGCGCGCCTGGGCGGCGGTGTTAGCGTTCATTGCCTTCCCAAAAGCTGAAAAATCGCCCGCGGCGAGTGCATTTCGGGCAGTTGTTGCCAGGGTGCGTAACTCATTAAGCGGGGCGCAATCTGCCCCAGCATTTTCAAGTTGGGTGATGACTTTTTGATGCACGTTTGAGGATTGGTGTGACTTACCAAGATAGACCAACGCCAAACGCGCCTCTAACTCAGCAAGAACAGCGGACGGGGGTTGGAGTTGAGCGACGGAAGCGAGGGGGTAGTGAATCATCTCGATGAAATTAATCCCGCCATACGCCGCGCAAAGCTGGTCTTGAATGCCGCATTGCAAACCCAAATCCTGAGTTTCCACCGCTTGAGCCGCGGCGGCAACCTCGTGGGATGTTATGTGTCCCGGGGTCAATGCATCCAACGCGCCGATTAGCGCCACGGTCACCGCAGCTGAGGTGCCAGTACTCCCGCCGGGCGGCGCAGCGCAGTGGATGGTGATCTCAACCGCCACATCTTCAGGAATCCCCTCTCTGCGGATAGCCGCTTCGAGCAAGGGATGCTTCTCCCAGCCCGGTTTGGCGGGATCGTAGTCGTAGACATCCCCGAAATTCGCCACGCACAGTCTGACCGGCGCGGGAAAATTTTCACGCGGGTAAATATTGATCTGCACCTGGGCATAGGGCGAAACGGCGATATTGAAAATACTGCCATATTCGGCGAACCAGGTATCCGTCCAGCCGCCAATGTCACAGATGCGGATGGGGGCTTGCGCATGAATGGTAGAAAGAGGGGAATCGGGCATGATTACACGATCAATCGTAACCCAATCACGACCAGCAAGGCCAAAATGATCTTGCGGAAAGTCTCCGCCTGGATGATGCTATCCAGGCTGGTTCCGGCGAAGATGCCCGCAGCGATAGCGGGCATCGCGAGCCAGAAATAATGCCACACTTCGGGGGTCAGGTTATGATTGAGGGCATGACCGCTGAGGGTAAAGGTGCTGGAAAAGACAAAGAAGCCCTGAAGATTGCTTTTGAACTCGCTTGGTGACCAGCCGCGGCTGGTGCCATATAAAACCACTGGCGGCCCGGAGGTGTTATATGCGCCGCCGATCAGCCCGGCCAGCAGGCCAAAGACGAAGCCCCAGGCCGGGTGCGCCAGTGTTGGCAGGCGGATATTCAGCAGGGCATAGAGCGCATACCCTGAAATTAGCGCGCCCAAAATCCGCAGCACAATTTGCTCATCCACCAGGCGAAGATAAATGAACCCGATCGGAATTCCCACCACCGCGGCGGCGATTACCCGCCAGATGGCCTTCCAATGGAAGACATGCCGGTAATGAAAGAGCAGGTATACCTCCAAGGGGATAACCACCAGGGCGACCAACGGCGTGGCGACATGAATACTGAGAATGGTGGGCAACAAAGCCATCGCCACCAGCGCCGATCCGAAACCGGAGATACTCTGGGTGAATACGGCTAAAAAGATGATGACGATGACGATGAATTCTTGGGGCATGACGTATTTTTCGTGAGAAAAGCCGGAATTGATTGCTTCCTGCTTTCCTGGCTTCCTTAGGGCTGCGTGTTTATGCTCAACGTATGTACAGTATTGTACTCGCTCCTAAAGAAAAATTCTGGCTAAAATAGGACTTACGCAAAACGATGAAAAATATCCCCCTATTTTCGGGTTTTCTTTTGCGAAAGTGCATAAGTCCTGTTAAGCTAAAACACCGCTCAAAACTTCTGAGCGGTGTTTGTGGGCAAATGGATGCTTATGCTTTTTTCTTGAGCACGGGCAAGCCGTTTTTGCTCTCGGAAACTTCGTAGGCAGCCGGAACTGCGTCTAACGCACCTTCGGCTTTGACTTCTTTGGCGAAGTAATACAACGTTCGTTCTTTGCCGGTTGATGTGGTGGAAGTCTTTCCGTGCAGGAAATAGGTTTTTCCTTTTGAGTTGGTAAAACTGAATGCCATAGTTTTCTCCTTTTTTATGAAGGGAACAACAAAATGATCAATAGATTTGATCAATTCTGAGTCTGGATAGAAATCATATTAAGTATATAGCACTCTTGCCAAATAATCAATGCGTAAAAATACGGAATTGGAGTGGATATGTCGGAAAATTTAGTCATCTTCATAGCTTTGCCCCTGAGCAAAACCCATGCCCATGACGAAGCCGCGCGCCCGCTCGGTGAGGGGATAGCCTTCGGTGAGCGTGTGCCAAAACTCCGGACTGTGATCGGCGTGCAGGCGATGGACGAGTTCGTGCGTGATGACTGAATCGATGACCCACTGCGGCCAGTCTTTGATCTTATCGCTGATGCGGATATGCCCATCGGTGCTGCCGCCGTTGGTGCAACTTCCCAGGCGGGTATTCATATTACTCACCCAGCGGATCGCTCGCCATTGAATGCGCCCGCCGAAGCATTTTTTGTTGAGATATTCGGCGCGCTCCTGGAGTTCGGCATCTGTGCGGCGCTCGGCCAGTTTTTCGCGTTTATCCAATTGTTGGCTGATCTGGGTGAGAATATCCTTAAGTAAGGTTTTGGGCAGGCGATAGGGGACGCGCAGCAAGATGGAGCCATCCGGTTGAGGCTGCCAGCGCGAAGATTTCTTCAGGCGTTTATCGCGACGCACCAGCACCTTGACTGGCTGGCCGTCTTTGTCTTGGATGGTGTAGGTTTTTTCGGACATAGGTATAACGCAAAGACGCGATGGTGCAAAGCCGCAAAGTGCTTGATTCATATTCTGCGCCTTCGCGTCTTTGCGACTTTGCGTTAAGAGTTTCCGAACCCCGGTAGTTCGATCGTTTGGCCGCCGACTTCAACAATATGATAGGGTATCCAGGCGATGCCGAAGAGTTCGAGTAAGATGTCTTTTTTGTAGGGGCGCACGGGGATTTCGGTCAGCGCGTTGGCGAGGTCGCCCCATTTGGTGTTGATTTCCTGGGTTGCGTTTTCTTGCTCGTGCTGCAAAACAACAATTTGACGTTCGTATTCATCAATGGCTTCCAGCGATTCTTCTACGTCGGCTTTGGATTGCTCGGTTAAGCGGCGTTTGGTCAGAGAAGTCGAGAGTCGTTTGCGGCGGCGGCTGAGTAGGCTGAGCACATTTTCGGCGTGTGTACCGTATTCTTCCATACGGCGGTCGCGCAGTTCGGCTTCGTCTTGCCGCAACTCACGCTCTTCACGTTTCAGGCGGTCTTGAATCGTCCCCAGTTTTTTATTATAAGCATCTTCGACTTTCTTGATCTCTTCATCGCGTTTTTGGCGGGCGGCTTCAGCACACTGGCGGCGGAATTCGGCTTGCGAGGCCTCCGGCCCGGCGAAAATGTCCAGGGTTTCATTGGCGCGCACGCTGACTTCGCTGTTGTGATACATCCAGTCGCTGAAGTCTGTTTTCATGGCGCGCACGATTTTGCTATCGGAGAGCGGGGCTTCGATGGCGACGAAACGCGCCCCGGGCGCGGCATCGCGCTCAAGAGTGCGCGGGTCAAAGGGCGCAACCTGCCAGTCTTCCCAGTGGGCGGTGCCGCGGCGGTCGGGTTCAGTCACCAGGGCGGCGCGGCGGATTTCGTGATCGAGATTGTATTTGCGTTGCATGAAACGCACGCTGGCTTGAGCGATCAGCGCCGGACGGTAGAGCAGCCCCAGGGATTTCGCATCGTTAGGCAGCGTTTTTCTGGAGACTTTGGCGGCCTGGGAGAGAGTCAGGTTATGGGGCAGGAAAACTTCCTCGATGCCGGTTGGCGCGCCGGGGCGGGTGGATGAACCGGACTCAGCCCGGGGTTGGGCCTTCGCTTCGGGAGCAGGCACCGCCCCCGAGGGAGTCTGCGCAGCCTGTTTGGGAGCAGCACTTGCCGCGGGCGGCAGGCTGGCTCCGGCCAGTCGATTCAAATCCCCAATGCGAGTGCGGGTCAGCGGCCCGGCAAGATAATTCATCGCCCAGCGCGTTTGGAAGGCTTGTGGGTCTTTCTCGTGGATATTGTGCAGCAGAAAGACGCGCTTATCGAGCGTCGAAATCAGTTTGTCGTAATGTTTGCGGTTCATGCCGGGGGCGGCGCCTTGCAGGCCGTCGAGCAGGCGGTTTTTATCATTTTCGGTTTGCAGTTTGCCGATGAACCAGCTCCCGGCGTTCGAGAGGGCCTTGTAATCGAGATCGGCGGGGTTCTGTGTGACGAGTACCTGCCCAACGCCAAAGGCGCGCCCTTGTTTGAGCATCCGTAGCATGAGCGGCTTGGAGGGTGGGTTGGCGACCGGCGGCATATAACCGAAAATCTCGTCGAAATAAACGATGGCGCGCAGACCGCTGGTGCCGCTTTGGGCGCGCATCCAGGTTTCGACGGCGGCATAGAGCAAGGCCACAAAGAACATGCGCTCGGCATCATTGAGATGGGCGATGTAGAAAACGCTGTGGCGCGGTTTTCCATCAGGTGTGTAGAGCAAGCTGGGGATGTCGAGCGGCTGGCCTTCGATCCAGGTTTGGAAGCTGGGCGCCGCCAGGATGTTATTGAGCGTCATAGCTAGCCCGAAACGCTCTTTTTTTGGGAAGAAGGTATCGATGTCAAAAACGCCCAGTTTGGGGAAGGGTGGGTTTTGGGTTTGTAGAATCAACTCGCCAAGGTCGAGGCTTTTGCCCTGGCTCCAGGCGGCTTCGAAGATGTTGCTGAGTAAGATGTGCTCGCGCGAGCGCACCGGGTCGAGATCGCTCAGGCCCACTAGCCCGAGGATGGCGGTGACGGTGCCCGAAATTTTTTCGCGCAGCAATTCGCGGTTTTCGTCCCAGGGAATTTCGGGGGCGCGCAACGAAGCCAGAATGCTAACCGGGATGCCCGCATCGGAGCCGGGGGTGTAAACGGCGAACTGAGCCGCATTTTTTAGCGCCCGGATGCGCTCTGTGTCGAGACCCCATTCGCTGAGCCCTTTTTTCCAGGTTGCGGCGGTTTCGCTGGCCGCCTGATCCACGCTCTGCCCGGCGCGGCGGGCTTCGTCGGGGTCAATCCACGGCTGAAAGTCGGCAGGCAACAGATCGGGAAAGTGCAGTAGGGCGTTGGTGATGTCGCCTTTGGGGTCAATCATCAGGGCGGGGATGCCCTGCAAGGCGGCTTCTTCGAGCAGGTCAATGCACAGGCCAGTTTTGCCGGAGCCGGTCATCCCGACGACGACGGCGTGCGTGGTCAGGTCGGCGGGATCGTAGAGCAGGGGTTTATTCTCGCCAGTGAGGCGTCCGAGATAGAATTTGCCGTTAGTGTTTAACATACTGTCTCCTGAATTCTATGAGGAAGCCAGGAAAGCAGGGAAAAAGTAAAAAAACCTGGTTTCCTCATAGAATCTAATAAAGACTACAATTTAGTTTCGAGTTAATTGTCTCCAAAAGTGCATCGCGCTCTGCAGATGTGTCGGTATCTGCTTCAATGCGCTCCCAGGTTTCGCAGAGCATCGGCCCCATGAATTGGTTAATCTTCAACGCTTCGAAGGTCAGTTCTTCGGCGCGGCCCCAGCGCCCAATATGCGCGTAGCCTTCGATGAACGGAATCCGTTCGGAGGCATGGTTCGGTGAGTCATCCAGCGTGAAAGCAACATCGCCCAGTTCGGCCACGCGCGGCCAATCTTCGCGCTGGCGGGCGAGATCGGCCAATTCAAAATAATAACACCAATTCTCTGGCTGGGGGTATTGCATCAGCATCGCGGGCAGGGAAACATTCGGGTTTGGCTCGGTAAGGATACGCGCAGGGTCTGAGTAGGGCAGCGTGTCTTTGACAAAATCCGGCAGTTGGGGGTAATAATGATCGCGGTCGTTATCCATCACGCGCAGGCAGGCGGGTGGGCGGTGATAAATCACAACGGATTGCTCCGGCGCGCCATGGAAGGGATAAAAACGGTAGGTGCTGGCGAAATATTTGCTGCCTGCCACCACCGGCTCGTCATCGCCGAAGCGCAGGTCGATATAGAACATATTCAGTGGTAGCGTCCCTTCAGTAAAATCGGGTCTGTAAGTCCAGTTGAGCGGTGCAGTCAGCGAGTTATCCGTCGAGCGGTTATTGGGCAGTTCATTGGAGAGAATTGCTGTGTTGGGCATCAAATCTGGGATGCGCGTGGTGAGCTGCTGGAAAAATGCAATCTGATACTTCCAGTCGCGGCGGTAGGTAATGGCGTTCTGGTTGTGCTGCCCGACTGCCAGGCCAACCATCAATGCCAGAATCAGCACTTTGACTGGAGCGCGGCGGAAGATGAGATCCATCAGCGCGGCGACGAGCAGGCTGGAACCCAGGATCATGGGGAGCAGCAGGCGGTCGGCAGGGAAAGCCAGTTTGGGGTCCAGATCGGTGACCCAGAAGGGTAGCGGAGCGATTACCAGAGCTGCTGCGCCTAAAATCAGAGTTTCTTGCCTCCAGGCGGGATTCTCGTCGGCGCGGTGCGTGAAAATCAGGTAGAGCAAAACCCCCAGGCAAACTACAAGAACAATGCCCCAATAATAGAGTTGCGTACGTGGTCCGAAGAGCGTTGGATCGGGGAGTTTGAAAATGGTTCCCCAGGCTCCAAAGCCGGAGGCCAGTAGATCGGAGAGCCAGGCCCATAAGTGCAGCAGAAAGCCGCTGCCCGGTGAAGCGCTGACTTCGTTGAAGACCGTAATTTCGTAGTTAACGCTCTTCGAGATGGCAAACCGCCAGCCAAAGACCGCTGCCAGCGGGATCAGATAGGGCAGCCAATCCTTAAACGCCCCCAGCACGCCCGACCAGAAGCGTTTATCGGTTCTGCGGATCAGAAGCCACAAAATCACTGGTCGGATGAATTCGAGGCCGTAGTAGTATTCGGTGGTGAACATCGTCACCAGCGAGAGCAGCAATGCGCTGCTCGTGTAGCCCCAAAAGTGTTTGCGCGTTTGTACGGCTTTGACCATCAGCCCCAGCGACAGGAAAAACGTCATCAGCGGGAAGATATGGCGGCTGTTATTGACAGCCACAAATTGCTGGTTGAATCCGGGGTAGACGAGGAAGAGCAGGCTGACCCAGATGACTGGAGATGAATAAAACGCGGATTTCTCGGATGCAGCGGATTTGTGCGAATTTTTTTTATTTATTAGTCCGCGAGAATTTATTTGATTCGCGTTATCTGCGGGCCAAATCTGCGCCAGCGCCCAGGTCAGGGCAAAACTTCCTAAAATGCGCCAGCCCAGGTTGTAGACCTGCCATAGCACAGGATTCTCGCCGGCCAGGAGCGACCCTATGAATAGAATCACCCCAGAGATAGGCCGATGCTCCACATCAATTTTGAGCATCCCCTGCGGCCCCATGACGTTTGCAAACCATATCCAGGGCCAGTCATCCCAATAAAATCCCATCCAGTAAATATGCAGGCCGTAAGCTGTGATGCCTAATATCAGCAAGACGGCAAAAAAGGCGGATGGTTTTTGAGCGAATTTTTGCAATCGGGTCATGTTAGTAGTTGTGTCCAGGGGAGAAACAAACCGCGGAGTACACGGAGAAATATGTCTAAAAAAACTCTGCGATCTTTGCGTTCTCCGCGGTGAATTTATTCAAACTTGTACTCTTCGCGCACAGGGCTGAAGACGTCAATTACTTTGACCGGCTGATCGAAAGTGCGCGCTTCATGCGCCACGCCGCCGGGGATAATGTAGACATCGCCGGGCTGTAAGGTTTTGGTTTCGTCACCAATCGTGAATTCGATTTTCCCTGCAATCACGGTGCCGACTTGTTCGTGGGGGTGGTTGTGACGTGGCAGGTGGGCGTTGGCATCCAGATCGACCATGGCTACCAGCATGTTTTCGCCCCAATAGGTGCGGGCGTTGATGCCGGGTACGAGTTCTTTAGGGTCGCGGTTTTCTCGGTTGTAGAAATACATGGGGGCCTCCAGTTTCAAGTTGAAAGTTGCAGGTTAAAGGTAATCAGCACGCTCCAATCAAAAAATCATTTATTCGCTATCGCATATACACGCTCAAACTCGGCCAAATACTGTGCCGCAACTTCGGGGTTGTGGATGATGAGGGTATTTTCGTCATTGCGTTCTTCGGCGCTGCGGCTGAAATTATAGGAACCAGTGATGACGATTTCACTATCAATGATAATGACTTTGTGGTGTAGGTTATTGGGATTGCCATCCAAATGTACATCTATCCCGGCTTCGGTGAGGGTATCAAATTCACCGCCCGTGTTGGAGTGATATTGCCGTGTTTCCATCACCCCGGCGACATCAACACCCGTGTTGGCGCGCCCAATCATAGCGTCGGCAATCGGGTCAGATGTGAACGAGAAAGCCATAAAATAGATGCTTTCCCGCGCATTTTGGATGAGTTCAATAATGCGGTCGGCGGTATGGTCATCGGGCGAAAAATACGTTTCGATGCGCGTCCCATTGACCTCGAGGCTGGGATGCGGCGTACGGGCGGCGATATAATCCCCAAAGAGTTGGCTGCTGAACATTTCTTCAAATTCGGCAAGATAATTCTCCGCCAGCCGTGGTGATGCGATGCGCAGCAGATTGTTATTATTTTTATAGGCTCCGTTGACGGTCATATTCATCGAGCCAGTCCAGGTTTCGTAGTTATCAATGACGATGAATTTATTATGCATCAGGCTCTCGCGCTGATCGTCAATCGTGGGGATGCCCGCGTCCACCACGTCCTGAATTTCGTCTTCGTCGAGATAATCGCTCTCGGTGACCAGGCGCACGCTCACGCCGCGTTCGTGCGCGTCGATAAGCGCGTCGCGGATGCTCCATAAGTTGAGATCATATAACGCAGCATCTACGCTGAAGCGCGCCGCGTCAATCGCGGCAACCAGCTCGTCATCGGCTCCGCCGCGGTATGTGCTGGCGGAAGGGCTGTCGGGATCACTGAAATAAACAGTGATCCATTCGGCCACGGGTACAGACTCCTCCGGGTTGGTTTCGGTACTGGTAGGCAGCGGAACCAGCGCAATTGGTGTGACGGGGGTACACGCGGAGAGAAAAAATACCAGTAATAAACCGAAGATTATTTTAGAAAAGACCATTTTTATATTCAAGTGTTGTTTCCTACCTTAGCAAAGATATTAGCGCAAAGCCGCGAAGGCGCAAGAAGAATAAAAACGTTGCGGTTCCACATCTTTGCGCCGCGTGTGCCCTAGGGTATTGCGTTATAAACTTACCTGATGTGAGTAGCTGCTGATGCTATGATGCACCCAAACAGCGGATCAATACTTTGCGCCGATGGCCGCGCGTTCGGTGCTCAAAGAGATAGACACCTTGCCAGGTACCCAGGCTGAGGCTGCCATCATCAATCGGAATGCCCAGACTGGTATCGGTGAGCATAGCGCGCATGTGGGAGGGCGAATCATCGCTGCCTTCAAGTGTGTGACGATACCAGGCCTGATTTTCCGGTGCCAGGCGCTCCATGTAGGCTTCCAGATCAATGCGGGCGGTAGGATCATAGCTCTCGCTGATGATCAGCGAAGCGCTGGTATGCTGGATGTATAAAAAACACATCCCTTCAGCGATTTTCCAATGGCGAATGCGAGCCTGGATTTTGTCGGTGAAGGGATACAAGCCTTTGCCACGCGTTTGAACTTCAAGAGTATCTTTATACCAATTCATAATCGTTTTTTAGCAGAGAGCCGAAAATTGGATGGTCTCCTACTTAAGTGTTGCTATGGAACACCGGCTCACAAATTTGCCGCAGAGTGCGCCGAGAACGCCGAGAAAAGCATTGTATGTGACAAAATTCTGCGGCCTAAGCGCTCTCCGCGTTTTTTTTCTAGCAACGCCCTGCGGAGGTACCACCGAAAATTGTGAGCTACTCTATCTACTTACAACTTTCAACTCTCCACTTTTTATTGCACGTAATTCAGCGGATTCACTTTTATGCCGTTGAATACCATCTCGAAGTGCAGGTGCGCGCCCGATGAATTGCCCGTATTCCCCAGCGCCCCGATCACCGTCCCCTGGAAGACGCTCTGCCCACAGCTAACACCCACTGCACTGAGGTGCGCGTAGGCCGTTTGCCAGCCGGTGCCGTGGTCAATTACGATCAGGTAGCCATAGCCGTAATCGCTCCACCCGGAATAGACGACGACGCCATTATCTGCGGCGAAGATAGCATTGCCTTCTGCTCCGCCAATGTCAATCGCGGCATGCACCACCGGGTCGTAACTATAGCCAGAAATCTGATGGCTGCCGGTAGGCCAGACAAAAGTGTACGTGCCGATTGCGCCCTCGTAAACGGAACCACAGTGACCCGAACCGTAAAATGCTGCCGAAGCCGGATTTGAACGCGTAATTGCGGGCGGCCCCCAGTCTTTGATGGCGCGCTGTCCGTCGGGGATGATCAGCCAGGTGCCGGTTTCAATGCTGGCGCTCTCGGCGGTTGTTTCGGTAATATCGAAGCGATTGCCAGGGTATTCGATAATCAACTGGGGGTCAACTTTGAAGAAATTTGCCACCGCACCGAGGGTGTCGCCTTCTAACCATTGGTAGTATGTGCCATTGATCGGCAAAATATTGAGTTCTTGCCCGGCTTTGACCAGATGAGGATTATCTTCCAGCGTTTCAAAGTTTCCCCAAAGAATCGTTTCGGGTTTGAGTTGATATTTGTCGGCGATGCTAAAAAGGCTGTCGCCCTGTTCAACGAGATAGGTGCTAACGTCTACCGTGGGGCGTTCGGGGATTACGGTATCCATTGTGGCGACGCGGTTGATGCCCACCCCCATAGGGGATAAACTGGCGCTTAGAGGGGGCAAACCCACCCCAGGGTTGGTCTGAATTTCCACATTGGGGGTAGGTTCAGCCTCTGGGGCAGCTATCGGAACCGGATTCGCGGCAGCTTGTTGGGCCTGATAATAATCCCATCCCACCATAGCCGCCACGAGTACCAGACTCACGGCGGTAATATTTACAATGATGATCGTAAGTACCCGGATCGTTTTTTGAGCTTTGATCATAGTTTATTTATCTTCTTTGATGTAGGCCTGACGAAGTTTGACAGGGTCTTTCTGGGGGGTTCTTAGCTTTTGGTTGAGCATTTCAACCAGGAAGGAGAAGCCCATCGCAAAGTAGGTATAGCCTTTGGGGATGTGGAAATGCAGGCCCTCGGCCATCAGCGAGACGCCGATCAGCAGCAGGAAACTGAGCGCCAGAATTTTAAGCGTAGGCCGGTCGTTGACATAACCGCTGATAGGGCCAGATGCGAAAAGCATGATACCTACGGCAATGACAACAGCCGTGACCATCACGGCTAAATCATCGGCCATGCCCACCGCAGTGATGACGGAATCGAGCGAGAAAACAATATCGAGCAGCATGATCTGGATGAGAACCGCGGTAAACGAGGCCCTAACTTTTGCCGAAGACTCGCCCTCGTGCCCTTCAAGTTTTTCATGAATCTCGATGGTACTCTTGGCGAGCAAGAATAAGCCGCCGATCAGCAAAATGAGATCGCGCCCAGAAACACTATGCCCGAAAACGGCAAAAATTGGGGCAGTGAGCTTGGTTAACCAGGCCAGCGAGAAGAGCAGCAAAATGCGCGTCAGCATCGCCATAATCAGGCCCAACTGACGGCCGCGGGCTTGCTCTTTTTGTGGGAGTTTGCCTGCTAAGATCGAAATAAAAATAATATTGTCAATGCCCAACACAATTTCAAGGGCAGTCAGCGTAAGTAATGCAACCCAGGCTTGGGGGTCAGAAATCCATTCCATATTCGATACCTCGATTTTCGTTTGAAATACGGGGCAGAGTCTAGTACAAATCAGGCGAAAAGGCAATATGTGTATACGATATAATCCCGATATTGTATGAATTTTGAAAAGGATGACGAATGATAACGACAATTTTCTTGTTAAT
>JABGRQ010000175.1 GCA_018648225.1 Chloroflexota bacterium | reverse complement strand
TGCTCTTTTGCGGTTCTTTTTTAGTCAATTACGCCACTTTTGGCGAAACAAAAGTAGGGTAATCCACGCTGCTATATTGAATATTCGTTCGCAAAGAGCGAAAAGCCTCCGCTGTGGGCGAGCGCGGCTGATCCCGGGTCGCCAGGGAGCCATTATTAACCTCGTGCCGTATGATCGTTCCCAAGATTGGCAACTGCAAGAGCCGAGAAATTTCATCCGGGTTTTTAACCGTATCGTCCATTGCTTCCATCAGGAAGATGGCGCCGACGGCTAACATGCCACCGACCACCAGGGCCAAGGCCGTGTTCATCAATACGCGCGGGCGGATTGGGTTTTCTGGCGCAATTGCTGGTTCTACCTGAACGACATTGGATGTTGTTTGCGCTTCTGAAACACGGATTTGTTCGTAGCTTTGCAATAATTCGCTATAGGTTTGCCGATATTGCGTCAGTTCGGCTTCCAGGCGGGCGCGTTCAGCCTCACGATCCAGGTCATCCCCAACCGCTTCCAATTCGGCCACAGTATTGTGGATCTGACCATCCAGCCGCGACAACTGTCCCTCCAGGCTGGCCTTCGATTCAGCAAAGCGCGTTGCCTGCAAAGCCTGATTTTGGGCCGAAAACACGGCTACCAGCGTATTGGCAATCAGGGCTGCCCGTTCAGGATCGGTATCTTCAACGCTTAGTTCGATCAACTGCGTATCACGTACCAATTGAACAGTAATCACTTCCTTGAAAGCATCCGTATCTTCATAATCCAATATCACACCCACTTCTTCCATGCGCAGCAGAACATCATCCAGCACCGGACGCTTAGTGAGCATTTCCGAATAGGTACGCGCCAGACGCTCGCTGGTGAGAATGGCTGTATAATCGCTGGTTTGGGCTGTGGAGGCCTCATTGATCAACAGCGTTGTGGTTGCCTGATAAACTGGAGATTGGAATTGGCTGGTGATATATGCCGCTCCACCAGCCAGAACAGCCGCCAGAATAATCAACCAGGTCCAACGCCACAGTAAAGTCATATATTGGCGTAAGTCCGCTTGCAATGTCGTATCAGAAATAAATTGTTGAGATTCCATTTGAATTTATATTCCCTTTTTCAAAAAGTGATTTCTTGATGTCCCCCCTATCTTCCGGGGAAAATCTCTATCAGCCTATCTTGTTTGCTTTGATCCTGGCCAATGCACGAATGCGATCTAATCCCACTGTCAAATACTGTTCAAGCTCATTGGCTGTATCCTCAAAATCAACCAGAGGGCCACCAATCGGATCGGCTATATCCAACAATCGGCCTGCCATTTCGCTCAGTAAATAGATACGCCCGCGCACTTCTGGAAATTCAATCTGTAGCGCTTCTTTGTGGCCGTGCTCCATCACCAGCACCAGCCGAAATGCCGTTAATATTTCTCGGGAAACTGCACGCGAGCGATGCGCACGCATATCAATGCCGCGTGCGTCCATCACAGCATGCACATGGCGAGCAGCGAGCTGCCCATCACGCGCCCAGGTTCCAGCAGAGCCGATTGCCCAGTCCGAAATTTCATCCGCGACGCGTACCCGAAATAGTGCTTCAGCCATTGCCGAACGATTTATATTTGCCGTACAAATAAACACCACGGAATAACGCATGCACAGAATTATACCGGATGCATCATTCTCTGGGTAGCGAACCCGCGGCCTGTTTTACAACCCAAACGATCTGCACGAAAAATAGCAACACCATCACTAACCACACGATCTGCTCCCAGGTACGCTCGCTGGTTGCGGCAAGGCCAAGAGAAAATAATATCCCGGCTATATTCAACGCAATTTGCCACCCGCGCCGGTTGAGTGTTTGTCCAAGCTTTTCGCCCCGCTGAACGGCATCGCTGCGCGCAAAACCGATTACTGCCAACGCCAGCGCCAAGGCAATAATCCAGAGAGCATTTGCGGCCACGTTATACCAATTGATCATAGCTATTTAACAAACGCCAGTTGAACTGGCAGAAACCCAAAACCCAAAGAGCGGGTTGCCCGCTTGATTTCACTTCGACACGCCTTCGGTTGCTCAGTACAAACGACAGGTTCAATTAGCGCTGGTATTGCCGGTTGAGCTTGTCGAAACCAAAAATCTCATTTTGGCCTACTTCTGGACAACCCTGGCAACGCATCATAATTTCCGGCAATTAATGCTTCCCGTTTGGCACGACTCCAGCCTTGAACTTGTTTTTCCCGCAGATAGGCTTCAACAACGCTTTCAAATTCTTCAGCAAAGACAAGTTTTACGGGCAGGCGGCGAGATGTATATTTTGCACCTATACCTTGGCAGTGCTGTCCAATCCGCTTTTCCAAATTAACGGTTGAGCCAACATAATAACTTCCGTCAGCACACTTAAGAATATACATCCAGGCCATAATGATTAAGAGCGAACGCCGGTTGAGTAGGCGAATGCTTTTTTCGCCGTATTGAAACCAAGAGAGCAGGTTACCAGAAAAAATACTCGACTAAATTCGCTGGTTTCGACACGTTGCGGTGGAAAGCACACCTTCACTGCTCAACCCACGCTCGACACGCTCGACAGGCTCGACCGGCGCTAATGTGAACGCCGGTTGCGACTGGTTCCGGCGAAAAACATACCTTCACTGCTCAACCGATGCCGATAATACTTGCTGATACAGTCCCGCGATCAGCCCCAGCAGCATCCAGAACAGGAAACCCGGCTTGGCACCCAGAGCCACCGCATCGGTCATCCCATAGAGCATGTGCGCGAATAAGCCGCCGCCCAGTCCCAATGCCATTGGGCGACTGAGGACAGAAGACCGATGACCGGCAAACCATACACGCGCCAGCATCCAGAAGGCACCGATGTACAAGGCGATGAAACCGATCATACCGGGGATGCCCAAATCTAGCCCGGCCTGTAAAAATTCGTTATGCGCGTGGCCCATATCCACATCGGGGGCAATCATAAACAACGGGTAGAGTACATGCACCACTTCTCGGAAAGTGTTCATGCCCATCCCGGTGAACGGAAAATCCTGCAAGCCATAAATTGCCCGCGACCAGACTTCCAGGCGGCTTTCCAATGAATTCAGCGAAAAAGCCTGTTCACTCAACACCGCATTCCCAGTCAACCAATCCATGCCCTGTGTAATGCGCTCGCCAGAAAGCCAGATACTTCCGGCAACTCCAACAGCTACTAACAGCCCAATCAATGCCCAACGTGCTTTTCCCGGCAAAGCCAGCCAAAACATGACCAGCGCCGCCGATGCCAGCGCCAGATAGGCCGTGCGAGATTGGGTCAAGATAAAAACGCCGCCCATGAAAAGCGTGCTGAGCCAAATAATTGCCCTCACCACCCAACGCCCGCTCCGAATTTTTAGGAGGGGGGAGAAACACAAAGTCATCATCAGGGGCAGCGTCCAACTCAATGCCCCGGCAATTTCGTTGGGATGAAATCCGTTCTCCGCGCCTTGCAGGCCACCAACCAGATTCGGTATGCGGGATGTAATCGGATTAAACAGGCTGATTTTCCACTGGAACCAATTCGTTCCCAGCAACCCCAGCCCAGCCACTCCCATACCCAGACCCAAAAATAGCAGCAGGCTCCACCACCAACCGCGGGGACGTTCGCTCTCCCGCACAACGGCGTAGAAAATCCCCAATCCCAAGACTATCCCGCTGATCTTAGCTAAGCTGAAAGCAATATCATAGGTCGCCCAGGTACTGACCAAGACCATGATTGCGATCAACAAAATTGAACTATTGAGTGCCGTCACCGGCAGGGGTACAGTACCAAGCAGCGTGCCCCCGCTTTTGCGCTCAGGATGACGGGATACGAGCCAGGCAACGGCCCAAATGCCGGGCACAACCAGCATAGCCAAGCTGCGCTTAGGGCTGGGGAATAGCATCAACGGCGCGGCCAAGGTCAGCCACAGCCAGTGATAGCGGTCAGACCAGGTTAGTAGTTTTCGCAATGGGTTCACACGTAATGGAGATTAGGATCATCCCGAATATAGGCTAATTGCTGGCCCAGAAAAGGCAACCCGGGCAATTGATGCCAGCGTCGTAACAAATGATAAGCCGGAGATGTCAACATATCCATCATCGAAACAAATCCGCATGTGTCCCTGTTCGGATTAGAATAAGTTCTTCGCCCCCCAATTCATATATGAGCAACCAATCAGACTCAATATGACACTCCCGGCTACCTTTATATTGACCTACCAAATAATGATCTCGATACTTTACTTCCAATTTCTCTTCTAATGTCAACTTCTTGATTACGGCCTTGAATTCTTCAAATTCCTTTCCACGCTTCCCCATACGCTTTACGTCTTTTTTGAATTGTGAGGTTCTTCTGACGATTTTCATCAAATCCCCAAATCTTCGAACAAATCCTCAACCGTATTGAAGGTTTCCAAATCAGTGCGCTCGCTGGCTTTCCCCAGCGCATCCAATGTTATCGCATTGGGTATTTTTACAATAAATGGTAATCCCTGCTGCAACTCCACCTGCTTGTAGAAAAGTGTTATTGCCTGAGAAGAAGTTATCCCCAATTCGCTAAATACTCGCTCCACATTTTTCTTGAGGTCTGGATCAATTCTAGCAGATATTGTGGATGTTTTCATTTTCTGTATTCCTTCAATCTAACCAATCGCCAACGTACTACATTGTAACACAGCCCGCTGAATAACTCCGAATCAAGCCATCGCGTAGTAGAGCATCCCTTTAGGGACTGAACATCATCCCCCTGCCGGGGCACAGGCAGAGTTTCACTGAAAACCTTTCGTGCTCTTTTCCGTGTTCTTCCGTGCTATTCCGTGGCCCCCGTGTCTTTCTGTGGCCCTTTCCGTGCATGTCCGTGGCTCTTTCCGTGTTTTTCAGTGGCCCTTTCCGTGACCGTCCGTGGCCCTTGTCCCTCCCCAAGGGGATGCTCCGTTTCACTCCGCGATGGCCCAGCTTTGTCCGTGTTCCGTGAGATTCCGTGTTTTTCAGTGGCCCCGTGTTTTTCAGTGGCTCAGTACGCCCCCTCCCTTCGCACTCCCAAAAGCGTCGCCACCCAAACGGTTTTGATCAGGATGTAAATATCCAGCCAGATGGAGTAGTTCTGGACGTAGAAGATGTCGTCTTCGGTGTGGAGGTGCATCGGTTTGTCACCGCGGCCATCAACCGGCTACCAGCCCGTGATGTTAACCCGCTCAGGTTGCCTTCTGCACCGGATCGCCAACTGGCGGGTGCCGATTCACAGCCCCATCTGCTGAACGAATATTAAGGACTCGCTCACGGTTGAATTCTAAAGCGGTTACCGTTGCCCTGCCTATCGACGTCAGCCCGATTATGCTTAAACCATCAACCGACCAAATGAAGTGATCCTGCCAAATATGCTTTCTGGGATTGTATAGTGCGGCTTCATCTCCAGTTTCAGAGTCTATTGCCGTCATATGATTAGATTTTCTGCGATTGCAATGAAAACACGCCAACGCCAGATTAGTTTGGTCATCGGTACCCCCTTTCGATAACGGGACTACATGGTCAACCGTAAATCTTACGTATTGCCAACACTCCTGAGTATGGCAGTATTCACACAACCCTGCCGCCCGCTGGCGAACAAATTCCTGAATTTCAATCGATACTTTGCCCCTCTGAGTCACTGCTTATTCCCCTGAGCTTTCTGCTTGCACAAGATTGCGAACCACACGGTTGATGAAGCTCAAATAGTCATCAATCTCTTCGTAACGATCCAATTCATCGTCTTCATCAGCGCTGATTTGAGATTGTCGTTGTTTCGAGATCAACATTTCAATCCGGTCTTGCACCGCAATCGAAGCCTTAAAAACGGGTACTCCTTGCTCAAGTTCAATCCGCACAGCATTATCAACGGGTAATTCCGCGGGAAATAACACCAGTCTCGGAAGGGGTTGTCGCATTATAATATTGACCACAGCATCCATACCATCACGCTCCTTTCTGCCCCTTAATTCTATCATAACGAATCAGAAGAACGGAACTTATTGGAAGCTCTCCCCTTCGACCGGGTTTCGATCGCGAAGCACTCAACCTAAAGCTCACACCGTCCTCCCGCAGGATACCGGGACGGTGCGGCATCCTACGGGAGGACAAGCCACTTTGTCATCAACGTCCACGTCATCGCCCCCACTTGTTTATAACCCCGATCCAAAGAAAGCCATCGCGCAGCATCCCTTTAGGGACTGAATCGCACCGAAATTTCTTCCGTGGCCCTGTGCTTTCCGTGTTTTCCGTGGCCCAGCTTTGTCCGTGTTCTTCCGTGTACGTCCGTGGCCCCGTGCTATTCTGTGGCCCTAGTACGCCCCCTCCCGCCTCATCGCACAGCATCCCCGTAGGGGGACACCACCCAGACTGTCTTGATCAGAATATAAATATCCAGCCAGCGCCCTTACGGGCAGGCTTCGCGCTCGAATAATTCTGCACATAATAGATGTCATCTTCGGTATGCAGATGCATGAACTTTTCACTGCGCCCTTGACCTGCCACCAGCCCATGATGCTCTGTCCCCTACGGGACGATGAAACGGGCACGCTGCCAGAAACGCGAACTATTCCCCCGCTTTTCTCACCGTCAACTGATACACTCGTTCACTGATGTAGAAATTTTTTTCATTGAGTTCATCCAAAAACGGACGCACCACTTCAAGTTCCCCTAGTCTTTTCGCCAAAAGGAGCAAACCGATTGTGCCCATATACCGGAAACCAAGTAAATTTGCTGCTAACCGCGCCTTCGTCTCATCCAAAAGTATCCAGTCCGCCGATACTTCTTCGGCCAAAACAAGGGCTTCGGCCTCACCTGCATCCAAGTCGGCCCGCAAATAATCAACTTTGGTCCGATCAGCAGATGTTTGCGTCACAATCCAGTCCGCCTGACTAACTTCCACTGCCCCAGGACGGCCTCTCGCATTTGTAACCACTTTAGCATAAACCGACCCTGGAATCCGTATCATACCAAACAACTCCTTCAAGAGTTCCAATTTGCCAATTTTTGCCAATCCGATCAGCGGCGTGGCATCAGAAACGACAATCATTCCCCCAATTCCCCCGCTAATTGGTCAGCGGACGCGAACTCAACAGCCAATTCTTCTTCGCTATGGTCGATTACAGGCACATGATTAGTGGACAGGAACTCTACAAAATCCCAAAGACCCATACCAGAAAGGCGAGCCGCTTTGCCCAGGGACAATACCCGTTCCTGATAAAAACGGATCGCCATATACTGTCGTGAACGTTCTGCCAGAACCGCTTTGAACAAACCGCGAGCCTGCAAGGTCAAAAATATATCCTCAGGTATCTGCGTTTCTAGTGCGATCATTTCAGACATGTAGTCACTCTCCTTTCTTCTCCGTCCATTATACACGATGCGTCAGGATCATGGATGGGGGAATATGGACGGTGGACTAGGGAAAACGAAATTTATCCAAAGCTTTCCCACCTATTCATCAACGTCCAGGTCATCGCCCCCACTTGTTCGTACCACCTGCATAAAATTGCCTGCTTCTCGGGTATCAAATATCTGCAGTCCGCTGCAAAAACTCTCTGTAAGGGACTCCGCCTTTGACACACCATTGAGCCAGCGTCGATACAAGCAAGCTCAAGACAATAAACTTCATCTATCTGCGACGCAAAAATTTTAGGAATTCTTCTCGAGGCAATTCAATATCCCTCAGAATGCTGCGCACCAATCCACGCCCTAAATCTTCCCCAGAATGAAAAGGAACAACTGTCCCGCGACCATCAGGATGGCGATAAAAAATATGACTCCCCTTCTGACGGATTGCTTCGAATCCAAGTTTTTCCAATATACGACACATCTTACGGGGATGAAGTGGGGGAATCTTACTCACACTGGAAGTTCGATGTGCTGAACACCTACAAAACGCATCGGCGGCTCATCTTGCGTCTCAACTTCCAAGCATAATTCTATCGCCTCCCGAACGCGAGACCACACGTTTTCTAGAGACTTTGCTTGCGTATGACAACCTTTTATAGCGGGGACCGAAGCCACAAAAATCCCATCTTCATCTTGTTCAATCAAGACCAAATAACGATGATGCTTTTCCATATTAATTGCCTTTTCTATGACTCGGATGATAAGATAGTGCATATTCACTGGCTATTTTACCACCGCAGGCCCATGACCACGAATAAACGCCAGCCGACTCTCTAGGAACTACCATGGTCAGGATCAGAGTGTGGCTATTGGAAGGTAGATATGGGATAGGGTAAATATGGACAATGGATCGTGGATAGAAGAGAATGGAACTTACTTGAAACTCTCCCACCTACTCATCAACTAAGGGTATCCCCAAAGTCAAGACCACGGGAAGGGGAAAATAAGGTGATAAAAA
>JABGRQ010000174.1 GCA_018648225.1 Chloroflexota bacterium | reverse complement strand
TCGCTATTTTCAAAACTGACACCAGCGCAGTGCATTTCTTTCTTACTCGTACTTATCTTAGGAGAGCGAATATGAGAAAGCCCCAAACCCTTTTATTTGTGGGAAGTCTTTTACTACTCAGTGCCCTCATCGTGGCAGGATGCGAGGCTCCAGCTACACTGACCGTAGTGCCTTCCCCAACCCCCGAAGTAACACCAGACCCTGAAGGCATCCCAGGCGCAGCCGCCAAAGCCGTAGACCTGATTGCCGCCTGGGTGGAGGCTGGCACACCCGAAACGGAGGCCTTCGACTACACAGGTATCGACGGTAATACCTATCCGGCCACCTATGAAGCCGACATTCAACCCTTGTTCACCGAGAACGGTTTATGGTTCGAGAGCGCACAAGCCTGCACCGGCTGCCACTTTGGCAACACCGAAAATTCCTACCACGAAATGGATCTGAGTTCCTATGCCGGGATTATGATCGGCGGCGATGCTCTCTCCAGCCCGCCCGGCGTGCCGTTGTTTGGGCAGTCTGAAATCGGCGCGACCGACTACGATTGGGATCATTCCAAACTCAAAGAACGCCTGCGCAATAACCGGATGCCACCCGGATGGGAGTTCGACATCACCGAAGCCAACCGCGACGGCCCCTGTCTTGAAGTTTCAGACGACGGCGTTGAAGTTGAACTCGGCGAATACGACTGCGATCTGCACGCTATGGATCTGATCGGCGCCTGGGTTGAAGCGGGCGCTCCCGAAAGCGATTCCTTCGAAGCGGGCGGCGCAGCATTGACTTTCGAACGCGATGTACTGCCCTTCTTCACCGAACCCAATATGTGGTTCGAAGGCTCGCAGAACTGCACCGGTTGCCACTTCGGTAATACCGAGAACTCCTACCACGAAATGGATTTGTCATCCTACGAAGGTATCATGCTCGGCGGCGATGTGCTCTCTTCACCCCCCGGCGTGCCATTGCTCGGCCAATCTGAAGTCGGCGCCACCGACTACGATTGGGATCACTCCAAGCTGCGCGGCCGTTTGCGCAACAACCGTATGGCCCCTGGCGTTGAGTTCGACATCACTGAAGAAAATCGCGACGGCCCCCTGGTACTGCACGGCGAACGCGTGAAAACAGATACCGAAATGGCACTCTATGGCAACGGCGATTGTGAAGTCAAGGCCGTAGACCTGATTGCCGCCTGGGTTGAAGCTGGCACACCCGAAACGGAGGCCTTTGCCTTCGCTGATCTGGATAGCGCGGCCTGTGAAGCCACGTATGAAGCCGACATTCAACCCTTGTTCACCGAGAACGGTTTATGGTTCGAGAGCGCACAAGCCTGCACCGGCTGCCACTTTGGCAACACCGAAAATTCCTACCACGAAATGGATCTGAGTTCCTATGCCGGGATTATGATCGGCGGCGATGCTCTCTCCAGCCCGCCCGGCGTGCCGTTGTTTGGGCAGTCTGAAATCGGCGCGACCGACTACGATTGGGATCATTCCAAACTCAAAGAACGCCTGCGCAATAACCGGATGCCACCCGGATGGGAGTTCGACATCACCGAAGCCAACCGCGACGGCCCCTGTCTTGAAGTTTCAGACGACGGCGTTGAAGTTGAACTCGGCGAATACGACTGCGATCTGCACGCTATGGATCTGATCGGCGCCTGGGTTGAAGCGGGCGCTCCCGAAAGCGATTCCTTCGAAGCGGGCGGCGCAGCATTGACTTTCGAACGCGATGTACTGCCCTTCTTCACCGAACCCAATATGTGGTTCGAAGGCTCGCAGAACTGCACCGGTTGCCACTTCGGTAATACCGAGAACTCCTACCACGAAATGGATTTGTCATCCTACGAAGGTATCATGCTCGGCGGCGATGTGCTCTCTTCACCCCCCGGCGTGCCATTGCTCGGCCAATCTGAAGTCGGCGCCACCGACTACGATTGGGATCACTCCAAGCTGCGCGGCCGTTTGCGCAACAACCGTATGGCCCCTGGCGTTGAGTTCGACATCACTGAAGAAAATCGCGACGGCCCCGTAATTTTAGCCGGAACGAAGAAATAGACAAAAAAAGGAGCGGCAGTGAAAACTGCCGCTCCTTTTTTTGTCGGGGGGAAAAGCCAGGGGGGCTACTTATGCACAGTATAGGCGTAAATCACACCATCGGCATCGCCAATATAAATCCAATCATTCGCCACCGTCAGCCCAACGCGCGGGGCGTTGACATCAACAGCCATGCGCCATAATTCGCGGCCATCGTTGGCATCGAGCGCAATCATATCGCCGCGCTGACTGATGAAATATACCGTTTCGCCCACAATCACTGGCGCGCCCAGTAGATAATTGAACGACTCGCCACCGATATTATACGTCCACAGGCTCTCGCCGCTGTCCATTTGCCAGGCGTGAACAACTGTGTTGGCCGAACCATAATAGACTGTGTTTCCGGAGCCTGCCAGGGACGGCACCCAATTGCCAGTGTCGCCGCGCCACGCCAGCGTTCCGGTTTGTGCATCCACCCCGGAAAGAAAATCCTGATAGGCAATATACGTCACCATCTCGTCAGTGGCGTACACCGCTTTCACAAATCCATCTTCCGAAACATACTCCCACAAAGGGCGACCATCCGCCGCCGAGAGCGCGTACAGGCGCATCGGCCCGCCTTCATCCACATCCACCGCCGGGTTGACATAACTGCCCCCTGTATAGACAACTTCGCCGGTCGAAAAGGGAGTTTGTAAAATATAATTTTCGGATTCAAATTCCCAGCGGATAGCTCCGCTGCGGGTATCCAGCGCAAAGAGTTTGGCCTGCCCCTGGGGATCGGCCTGCAAGCCTGGCCCCACAAAGGTGGTTGCAACGAAGAGCGTTTGGTCTAGTACATACAGCGGAACCTGTGCATTGATCCCCAGCGCCGTCTCCCAGAGCAGATCGCCGTTTTGCGCATCGAGCGCGGCCACATTCCCTCCGACCATAGCGATAAAAACTTGTTCGTCAGCCATGGCATAGGCGCGATGCCAGATGCCTTCGGGAGGGCTGAACTGCCAGCGCAAATCTCCGGTTTGGGCATCCAGGGCCGTTAACAGGCCGTCTTTCGGCACAAAAACGAGTGTGTTGCCAGTACGCAAGGGCGGATGATCAATAGCCCCCCCAGAATCGTATTGCCAAACCAGCGCTGGAGGCAACTCGCGCAGCGACGGCGCGGGCTGTGAAGCGCAGGCTATCAAAATCAGCGGCAGGGAAACTGCCAAAATAAGGTTTTTTTTTATCGACATAAGTATTTTTACGCAATTCCAATCCGCATATTCGGGAAAGGTGACTGTCATCTTGTTATTCTCTCAACAACCCTCGCGACATCGCTACCCGCACAGCTTCGGCGCGATTGGAAACATCCAGTTTCTTTAGAATGTTACGCACATGCGTTTTGGTTGTATTTTGCGAAATTACCAGTGTGACCGCAATTTCAGCAGAAGTCATTCCGCGTGCAAGGCAGCCAAGCACCTCGATTTCACGCGCAGTCAGCGATTGGCGCGGCACATGGCGATGTCCCTGGCGCAAAGCTTCCATCACCTGCCCGGTCACCTCGGCTGCCAGCACCGATTGGTCGGTCATAATCGTTAGAAGTGAAACACGTAATTCATTCGGTTCGGTGTTTTTGAGCAAATAACCATTTGCGCCTGCGCGAATGGCCCCCAGCAGATCGCCTTGCCGTTTCGAAATCGTCAGCATCACAATGCGCAAATCGCTACCCGCAGCGCGCAAAGCGCGCACCGTATCCACCCCATCCATGATGGGCATATTAACATCCAACAGCACAAGTTGGGGCTGTGTGCGGGCGATCACATCCAGCGCCTGCACACCGTTTTCGGCTTCGCCTACCACCTCAAACTCATCCATCTCTGCCAGCAAACTGATCAGACCGGCGCGAAAAAGAGCATGGTCATCCACAACAACAATCGGGATCGATTCTTGATGTTTATTCATACACAACCTGCGCGGGGGTTGGCGTCCAGCGGAGATGTACTGCAGCGCCAGCTCCAGGTCGGCTGGTCAATTGAAAATCAGCGCCAATCAAATCTGCCCGTTCGCGCATACCACGCAAACCGTGGCGCGAGGCGCCCTGTGTTTCCGATGGAAAAAACCCACAACCATTATCACTGATTTCCAGGAATACTTCTTTTCCTTGCCAATCGCACGCGATGACCACATGATTTGCCTCCGCGTGCTTGCGAATATTACTCAGCGATTCCTGAATAATCCGGATCAACTGGATTTGAATTTCGGGCGGCAAATTAATTTCTGCATTAACGCCACTGGTCGATACCGTTATCGCTGTATTTTCTTCAAACTCAGCCGCAATTTGTTCAACCCACCCAATAAAACTATTTTCTGATGGATCCATGAACAAATCATCAATAGCTTCACGCGCATCTTCATAGGCGCTCGAAACAGCCTGATAACTCAGCGTAATGCCGCGTTTCAATTGGTCGAAATTTTGCTGATCGAAGGCTTTTTGCATTTGAATCATTTGAAGTTTTAAAAAACCCAATGTTTGCGCCAATCCATCATGAATTTCGCGTGCCAGCCGCGTGCGCTCCCCCAGTGTGGTGTTATATTCCAATTCGGTCATCAGATGGGCGTTATGAATCACCAGGGCCACTTGTCCAGCAACGGTTTGCAGCAAAGCCAGTTGCCGCACCTGGAATTGCGTTGCCCGGCGATTCCCCACCAGGATACTGCCCAAAGTATGGTTATTCTGCGAAATCAACGGCACAGCCATCACCGAGCAATTATTATGGGCTGCATCCTGCCCGCTGGCTATCTCCCCAACCCGAATTGGTTCGCCAGATTGCAATGCACTCATCAGAAAATTCATCACTAACGACCCTCCGGCATCCGGAATTTCGCCCGAAGTCAGCCGATGTACTGTGTTCTCGCTATTGCCCTCTTGCAATATCAGCGTGGCGAAATCAGTTTCCAGCGCCGCGCGCACATTTTCCAGCATCTGGGCGAGCAAGCCTTCGAGATCGGCTTTGGCGCGCACCCGCTGCAATTGTCGCAAAGTCGTCAGTTCACGTTGCCGCAAACGAACGCCATCCAACGATAAGGCAATTTCATCAGCCATTGCCTGAACAAAGCTGCGCGTTTCGGGTAGCAAATTGCTTTTTTTGGGCATATACAGATTCAACATGCCAAATTTATGTTCCCCGCGATTAAGCGGAAAACAAAAGATACGCATTTCATCTCCAGAGAATTGAGCCAACATAGGGCATGTTTCAATCCCATCTTGACGCGAACAAGTCGAACAACGCTCATGCACTTCTGGCGAGGCCAGATATTCAATCAGCGCGTTCAACTTCTCCGGAGGCTGCTCACCAAAATTAATCACCGCCAACGGCTGACAATGTTCATCCAACGGCACGAATGAAGCCCCTTTGGCACCCGTCAATTCAGCCGAAAGTTGCAGCGCCAAATTAATCATTTCGCGCTCATCATTCGCTTCAACGGATATTCGATTGATGCGAAATACCGCTTCCAAACGGCGGCTACTCTCATGGATTTGGGTATTGGTAATTTCAGCCTGTCGAAGCTGGATGCGCATTTCATCCTGTGTGCGTGTTCGCTGTACCCAAAACCAGTATATAACCCCAAAGAGCAAAGCAACAAAAACGGCTTCGACAAGCGTATGCATCGCTTCCGAATGGCGTTCTCCCCAGGTTGTATCCCACAACACAAACGCGGCAGACAACATCAGCGCGATGCCGCCCGCCAACCAGGGGAATAACCTGTTATCAAACCTCGAAACCTTCACCATCGCTCCTATATATCGTTGGCTGCCCATGAATACAACACCGCGTCAGGGGGTTGGTTACCCTCAAAACAAGATAACAATCATCTAAATTATAAGCGATTTAGATACATTCAGAAACACAGCAAAAAAATAAAGCGCAGTTGCAACTGCGCTTTATTTTTAATGGCTATGGCTATGTCCGCCGCTCCCCGTCTCCGGGCCAAGATAGCGGCGGATGGGTCCCAGACGATGATGATACAAAGCAATCAGACAGGATAGCAGCGTCGTCAGCGGCACGGCGGCAAACAAACCTAAAGAACCAACCAATGTGCGTACCACCTCTTCGGCCACATATTCCAGATTGAGTAAAAAGCCAAACTGCTCCCCCGAAAGTGAGAATAACAAAAACATCGGCAAGGCGGCCCCGGCGTAGGCCAGCACCAGCGTATTCACTGTCGCGGCCACATGATCTTGTCCCACGCGCATCGCCCGCTGATATAACTCGCGCAGCCTCAAACCCGGATCCAGGCCATGCAGTTCAAATACCACTGAAGCCTGCGTGATAACCAGATCGTCCAGCACGCCCAGCGCGCCAATCAACATACCCCCCAAGACCAGCCCGCGCAAATTAAGCTGCACATCGGCCTGCTGCACCAAAAAGAGCACATCTTCGTTGCCGAAGCCGGTCAGACGCGTCAGATCGACAAAAAAGCCCGCCAGCAGCGCCGTAATCATCAACGAGAGCAGCGTCCCCAACACCGCGGCATGGGTTTTCAACGTCCAGCCGTACACCAGATACAGTGTCACCGCCAGCAAGAAAAACGCCCCACTGACACTCACCCAAAGCGGATCGCGGCCTTGCAAAATCTGCGGGATGATATAGAACACAATTACCCCCAGGCTGATTGCCATCCCGATCAGGCCGCGCACACCTTTCCAGCCGCTAATCAGCACACTAAAGATCACAAAAGTGGCAAACAAAACCGCAATTGGGCGCGTGCGCACAAAATCCATAAAAAAGGCCGTAATATAACCATCGAGGTTTTTGCCCACGCTCACAATCACGCGATCGCCCACATCCAGATTCAACCCCTCGGGGCGTGTCTGCCGTTTGCCATAATCCACTTCGAGCTGGGTACCCGCCCAATCGCCTTCGAGCAACTCCACCCGCAGCAATTGATATTCCTGCTCCACGTTGCCCACCTGCACCGTACCCTCTTCCACAATCGCAACGATCTCGGCGCGCACCGCATCGGAGCCAAAGCCAATTCGGTTGCCCGCGGCCGCGTCATCGGGGTTAGCCGCCAGCCTGGGGATAAAAATCCATATCAGCACGGCAGCCAGCCCCGCCAGGGTCAGCGCCGCCATCCAAAAAAGACGATTATTTTTCAGCATAAGATTATTTGAAACCACAAAGAACACGAAGGTTCACGAAATTTTTGCTGTGTGTGCCTTTGTGCCCTTCGTGGCTATAAGTTTATTTTTCTACGGATGCGTGAACACCAGCCGCCAACCGCCCCAATAACGTTGTCCCCCGTCAGCGCATTCGGGCACAAACAGGGCAACCGGCTCGCCGCCCTCGGCAATATGCAGCGTATAGGTCTGTTCGGGGGTCATCTCAAAATCGGCATACCCCAGCCCCATTTCGGGTTTCAGACCGGTATAAAAGTGCTCTTCGCCGCCCGGCCACTGTACAATCACCTCCACGCCAGGAACCCCTTCACCCGCAGCATTCGTCACCACAATTTGAATCGTCGAGTCCTGTGAAACCGGCTCGCAAACCAACGCCTGATTCTTTAACACATACGGCGGTGAAAGCGTAGGTGTGAGCGTTAGCGTTGGCAGGGGCGTGAACGTGGGGATTGGCGTGCGCGTGAGGGTAATCGTAGGCGAGGGGCCAGATGTCGCCGCAAGCGTGGCTTCACTTTCTACCTCGAGGGTGGTTGCCGCGTTTTCAGCAGATACCGTCTCCGAGGGAAGTCCATCTTCCGGCGTACCATCCAGCGGGGAGACCGTAGCAAGCGACTCCGCCTGGCCCGTGGGTGTGCGCGGGGCAGGTTCAGGAACTTCACCCAACGCCGACGAAAGCCGCGCCAGCGCCAGGGCTTCGTTGTACGAAAAACCCTCTGCCAAATAACGCTGACTCTGCGCAGCCAGCACCCCGGCTGGATCATCATCCGCCAGCAAAGCCAGACGAGCATTGGCGCGGGTCTGGTCGCCCGTGGCATCGTAGGCCAAAGCCACCAGCGCGCGGTAGGCATCTTTATAATCCGGGCGCAGCGAATTCGGCGCAGAATTCGAAACCGCGGCAGGCGGCAGCATCCATGAAATCACCAGCCCCGCCACCACACCGATAATCAACCCACTGAGCAAATACCACGAACCCCGACTCTCCCTCATGGCGTCTCATCTCCCAACGGATTATCGTACCAGGCCAACACAGCGTCGAAAAGCGCATCGAGTTTATCAAGATCGGCCGCGGTATAGCCCACATCGGCAGCGAATTTCGCCACATTTTGGATCAGCACCAGCGGTTCCTCATCTCCCAGAAAAGCCAAACGCGCAATTGCCGCGGCGGCATCACGCTCTGCCTGATAAACTTCCGCGACCATGAGCACATAATCGGCGCGATAATCTTCGCGCAGGCTGTCGGGCGTGGTATCTACAAACGCCACGGGGTCAACCGTCAGGCCATAGAATAACCCCAGGCCAATACCGATCAGAATAACCAAGATGAAACCAATCCAACGAGACATACCCCAAAGTGTACCCTAATTTTGTCAAACAGTGGAGAAAAAATGTAATTTTTCCCATGCTATAATGCCCATGAGGGGTTTTAAAAACGACCCAACTGGTTGAGGAGACAACACA
>JABGRQ010000173.1 GCA_018648225.1 Chloroflexota bacterium | reverse complement strand
GGGTCTGTGTGCCCTGAATTACTTCGGGTGGTGTCCACCCCCGTCGGGACCGCAGTTACAACCCAGGACATCCTGGTTAAGCAAAGGCGCGAAAGCAAACGTAGGTTGAAGAGCTACAATTGTTTCGCCTTGCACATAGGCTCTTTCGAGGACAAGTCGAAAGAGCCTTCTCTTTTTAATGTCCGGAATATCATTCCACCCATCAAGTTGTTGACGGGTTTCGAGCATTGATGCGATTATAGCACTGGGATTGCGAACCGGCAAGGATTCTCGGGAGATTTCACAGCGTTCTTTTTCTGCATCATAGAATTCTTTGCTGATATCGCCAGCCAGGTAGAGCGTTTTTGCGCGATCGAGGCGGTTTTCGGCTTGCTGTAACAAGCTTTGTACGGAGAGCAGATTTTCTGTGAGCTGAGTTCCAGACAGGGCGCCAAGCAGAAAATCGACCAACTTTCTCTCGATAGCATACGCCTTGAGTAAGGGTTGTTTACAGTCTATCACATGTTCAGTCTGGTTCGCATCGCGGTAATAGCGACCACCCCTGAACGTACTGCCTCGAAACCGTCCACCGCAATAGCCACAATGGACGATGCCGGTGAGAGGATAGACCCGTGCCGGTGTGCCACGACGATTTCTAGGAAAAGGGGATAGCATTTCTCTCAAATCTTGCACCTTCCGAAACATATCTTCATGGATGATAGCGGGATGCTTGCCTGCGAAGAGTTGGGGTTCTTTCCGTTTTCGGGACTTGCCATTGCTGTCGACGCTGTAATAAGGTACCACTCCGGTATAGAAAACTCGGCCAAGAACGCCGCGCACATAACTGGCACTGAATTTGCCCGGTTCCGAACGTCCAGGAATTCCCCGATGGCGCAGCGGCAATTGAGACCCATCTGACAACGGGTGATGGTGCGAATTGAGCTTCATGGCGATTTTACTGTCCGAATATTCGCCCGTGCAATACCATGCGAAGATTTGTTTGACCACCTGGCTTTCGATCGGGTGTGGGATCAGAATATTGTCTTTGCTTTGATCCGGCTTACCATACTCCGGGCAGTAACCCTCGCCATTGGGGTTTTTACAGGCCGAACATAAGCCGCGACAATACCCAAAGGGGGGATTACCATTCCAATACCCATCTCTGGCGCGTTGAAGTTTTCCTTTCGTGGTTTCCCTGCGCAAATTATCGATGTAAATTTCCGCCAACATCCCCAGCACAGTCAGCATCAACTTGCCCCAGGGCGTGGTGAAATCTAACTTCTCATGTACCGAGACGAAGCTGACGTTCCACTGATTGAGCCTGTCCAGGGCGGTCAGTAACCCGTTGAGATGGCGGTAGAAGCGGTCAATCTTGTCTACGATGACGACATCAAACTCCCCGTTTTTGGCGCCCTGCATGAGATCTTCCAGGGCCGGGCGATAGCTGCCTTTCTTGGCTGAAATGCCTGCATCGGTATATATTTTCACCAATTTCCAACCCTGACCATCGGCATAGGACTGGATATTGGTGGTCTGGGCCGCCAGGCTGTGCCCATCCACCTGCTCGCGCATTGACACGCGCCGGTAGCCTGCGGCTCGTAGCGTACTATTCTTCATGGTATCCTCCGTTTCGTTTATAATCCTTGATAGCATTTTTTCTGCCTGAACACAGGCGCATTATAACGGAGGTAATCGTGAGCGACGATTCAACTGTGGAGAAGCGACGAAAAGCAAAGCAAGAAAAATACGATCCTCAACCCCTGATTGACCGCATCCTGGAGTTGTTAAAGGAGCGTAACGAAACCTATCGAGAAGCCTCATTGGCCTCCAATTTGGACCACCAGGCGATCAATCGCATCCGAAGTGGAAGGCGGCCCCTGATCCAAAACTGCATTCAACTTGCGGATCATTTTGAGATCAATCCCAACGAACTGCTGATTTTGGCCAACTGGCCCCCATTGAAGGCTTTTGATATTCATGCCGAAAGCGCCGAGAACCTTCCAGTTGAGGCGGTTGAAGTCGCAATGGATATTGCCAGGATTACAAACCCCGGCGTTCGCAAAGAGGTTGCCCGTGCGATTCGGACATTGTTATCGAAGTATTTTGAGGCAGACTAAACCGCCACAGGGATTGAAGCAGATGTCCTTTGAAATCGATACGGCTTGGTTATTTTGAGCCTGCGCAACTCGCTCATCAAAAAGCTGATCGCATTCCTGATGTCAGGCTGGGCGGAAGGCACTATCACGGAGCAACGCGCCCGGCAAGAAAAGCTGAGTAAATATACCCGGCTTCCTGTCGAGATCCAATACCACCCTGTGGACGCCGATGGTGTGCCAGCTGAATGGATCGAACGGACCGAATCGAATTTGGGGGTGATACTGTACCTGCATGGCGGAGCCTACGCCCTGGGTTCGATCACGGGTCATCGAGAATGGACCGCTCGCCTGGCACAAGCTACCCGAATGCGCTGCCTGGCGCTCAATTACCGCCTGGCACCAGAGCATCCCTTCCCGGCAGCCTTGGAAGATGCCATTGCCAGCTATCATTGGCTGCTCGCCCAGGGCGTTGAGCCGTCCGACATCATTATTGCGGGGGATTCAGCCGGTGGCGGTTTAGCGCTCTCGACCCTGGTCAAGCTCCGCGATGCCGGAGAGCAGCTCCCCGCTGGAGCCGTCTGTCTTTCCCCGTGGACAGATTTAGTCCTCACCGGTGCGTCAATCCACAGCAAAGCGAAAGCAGATTTCATCCTGAACCGGGACAGCCTTCAAAAGTACGCCGGTTACTATGCTGCTCAGCATCATGTAGCCAATCCCTGGATATCGCCACTCTATGCTGACCTTACGGGGCTCCCGCCATTGTTGATCCAGGCAGGCAGCGATGAAATCTTGCTGAACGATGCCACTCGGCTTGCGGAAAAAGCTCGAGCCGTTGGGGTCGATGTCCACCTGGAGATTTGGGATGAGATGTTCCATGTGTTTCAACTTTTCTCATTTTTGCCAGAAACAAAGCAGGCCGTCAGCCAGATTGCGGCGTTTGTGTCTCAGCATTACAGAAATACCTAACAAAAGGAAATCGAAAAATGAAAAAGCATCAAGACCTTGTACCGCTTGGAAAAACCGACCTCATGATCACCACCGTAGGTGTGGGCGCCTGGGCCTGGGGCGACCGGATGGTGTGGGGGTATGGGGGCAGCAGCTATAGCGATGCCGATATCCGGGAAGCCTTTGATGTCAGCCTTGCAAACGGCACAAACTGGTTTGACACTGCCGAAATTTACGGCATGGGCCGGTCAGAACGGTTTTTGGGCGAATTTTTACCCACAACAACCAAAGAAGTGCTGGTTGCAACCAAATTTTTCCCATTTCCGTGGCGGGTGCGCAAAGAAGCACTGCTGCGCAGGCTCAAAAAAAGCCTGGAGCGCCTGCAACTCAACCAGGTTGACCTGTACCAAATTCACATGCCCTTTGGGCAGTGGAGCAAGCCAGCGTATGTGTCGGCCCTCGCCGAGGCGGTACATGCAGGTCTGACCCGCGCGGTGGGCGTTTCCAACTTCAATACCGAAAAAACCAGGCTGGCCAATGAAACCCTGCAAGCCGCGGGTGTGCCACTGGCTTCCAATCAGGTCGAGTACAGCCTGTTTGACCGGCGCATTGAGAACAATGGCCTGCTCGATTACTGCCTGAAAAATGACATCACTGTCATCGCCTACAGCCCGCTTGCGAAAGGGATGGTGACCGGCAAATATAGCCCTGACAACCCACCTCCTGGTCCTCGCAAACGGATGTATCCCCCCGAAAAATTGCATCGCGCCCAGCCGCTGATCGACCTTCTGAAGGAAATCGGCACAATCCGCGAAAAAACACCTGCACAAGTTGCCCTCAATTGGACGATTTGCAAGGGAACCGTTCCCATCCCCGGAGCGAAAAATGCCAGACAAGCCGCCGATAACCTGGGAGCGATGGGCTGGCGGCTTACGTCCGAAGAAGTGGCTGCTCTCGATGAAGCCAGTCAAGTACTTGCATGATGAAATAGCGATGAAGTTCGAATTCATCACAACCAATGGCGTTCGCCTGCACACGGCGCTGGCGGGGCCGAAAAATGGGGAACCTGTAATCCTGCTACACGGATTCCCGGATGCCTGGTTTGGCTGGGAACATCAAATCGGGTCTTTGGCAGAGTACGGTTTCCGGGTGATTGTGCCCGACCAGAGGGGGTACAACTTAAGCGACAAACCCGAAGGGGTTGCCAGTTATCAGATGGAAACCCTGGTCGATGATATTCTCGGCCTGGCAGACATATTGGGTTATGAACGCTTTCAACTCGCGGGACACGATTTTGGTGCAATGGTCAGTTGGAATCTGGCGATGCGCTACCCGGAGCGGATCAAACGACTGGCGATTGCGAACGTGCCCTATCCAGCCGTGATGGGCAATTATTTGCGCACGCATCCAGCGCAGATGATGAAAAGCTGGTATGTTTTTTTCTTCCAACTGCCTGGATTACCCGAATGGTTCAGCAGACTCAACAACTGGCAAAGCCTGATTTTGGCGATGCCGGATGATTTCACTGAAGCCGAACGGAACCGTTATCGAGAAGCCTGGAACCAACCCGGCGCTATGACAGGCATGATCAACTGGTACCGGGCTTCACTTCGCCAACTGCGACACTCCGCTGATGCGCCAATAATCCAGATCCCAACGCTAATCATTTGGGGCAAGCAAGACCCGCATCTCAGCTATGAAATGGCCTTGCTCAGCGTTGAGCGCTGCTCCAATTGTCATTTGATCACCTTTGAAAATGCGACACACTGGGTGCTGCACGATGAACCGCACAAAACCAGCCAATACCTGATCGAACATTTCTCTGAATCGGATTCAGATGATTGACCCTGCGCGTGAACAACGCACACGTGTAGAAGGACTAAATCCCGGCAGGCTTGCCGTTGACCAGCGCGGTGCTGATGCCAAGTTCAGAAATTCCAAAAGATTGGTAACGCCCGCGCGATCGTGCTAAACCTTGAGTTGTTCAAATTCCGCCGCATCCACATCCATTATCATGCCGCCTTCGGGTAGCCCCAAAAGCCGGTCAAATGGCGAGTGCGCCAATATCCAGCGCAGGCGTCCCTGTCCATCGAAAAACAAGCCGCCAAACATGAGATTGAGCAGGTTGTTGATTTCATACGGTTCCAAGCGCTGCCACAAAATCTGAAAATCTGTCAGCCATTCTTCGTAGGGCCTGGTTTCAATCAGTGTCGTCTGCCAAAATCCGTCGATGCACCCCTGCAGCCTGGCGCCTTCGATTTGCAGTTGGGCAAGATCAATTTCTCCCATCTGATAGAGACGTTTGAGGTCGCTTTGCTGCTTTTGGAAGGCTCGCACCTTTGCTTCGAAGTGCAAAATACCATCGGGGTGCTGGATATTGGTCAGGATACCCCGATGCCAATCTGGCGGAATCACCATTTGGGCGATCAGGGCCTCCACTTTGGGCATGAGTACATCTTCTTGCAGGTTATGATGGCAAGCTGCCCAGGCCTGCAAATCGAGATTCTGATGGATATGAAGCCCAGCTCGATCCAGAGCAGCCTGGGCGGCAGAAACGGTCTTCCGCTTACGTTTCATGCTGCGATCATGATAGGCGCCGCAGCGGTAAAAAGCGTAATGATTACGCCCACCAGTAGAACCACGCAATCCCACGATTTCCGTCAACCTTTCCCAGCACTCCCAGCACTTGGCAACCCCTTTCAAGGGGTAAATACGACGTTTGCGCGTGGCGGTTCCAGGATTGGAACGTCGTGCCTTTCTGCGTTCCTGGTTCTGCAGGAAAAGCTCGTCGGAGATAATGGCAGTATGCTGACCATCATGAAGGGCAATCGGGATACGCTTGTTGATGGATTGACTCATACAGACTCCTTGGATGCACAGCAATTCCCTGCTACACGCTCATATCCAATGGCGGGCGTTCATACTGGGCGGAAAGTCCGACATAACTGGGATTGGTGATGATGCGCCGGATGCTGTCGCGACTGAACGACCCAGGCGGCTTGTGTCCTGGCGTACCCTGCGTTCGAAATTGGACTATTTCTCCATTCGGCAGGTCAAACCTATTTGCGTTGATATAGTCTGCAATTTCCTTGAAGCCCATATCCTCGGCATAGAGATGGTGGATCAACTGAATGACATATTGATCAATGGGATGCCGGACCGGTACTCTGCCATCGCCAAGGTCAGTTGTACCAAAGCTGGGACAGTAGCCTTCGCCATTTGGGTGGGTACACGCCGAGCAATTCCCTTTGCAATACCCCAGCGGCAGCCGTCCGTTGAGCAATCCCTTCTCGGCGCGTGCTGTTTTCATCCGGCGGACGCGGTCGCTGGTTTGGCGAACGAGCATTTCGGCCAGCGCACCCAGGACTTGCAGCACCAGCATCCCCCAGGGTGTACTGGTATCAATTTGCTCCGTAACGGACACCAGGCGGACGTCATGCTCGATCAGTAGTTGAATGAATCCGAGCAGGCCGGTCAGATTGCGATATAAGCGGTCAATCCGGTGGATCACAACGACATCAATATTTCCGGCAATGATTTCCTGCTTGAGACGGCGAAGTTCTTTGCGTTTGCTGTTGCGTCCGGTTTTGTGGGGGTCAGCGAAAATATCATGAATAATCCAGTTCTGACGCTCGGCATAGGCCTCAGCGTCATCGGCCTGGAATTCCATCGAATAATCCTGCTGCCCTGGCATGATGCGCGATTTGCGGGTATAGATGGCGGCTTTGACAGGATGCCGGAACGCCAGCTCAGGATTCGATTCGGCTTCTGTTTGCAGTGCCAGCACCAAGGTACGAATATCTTCGGGCGTGTGAGGCTGCCAGGGAAAGTCATCTGTGCGATTTGTCATGGGGTGTATTTTTCCTTTGGTCTGAAATCGAATTTGCCTGGATCGAGCCAAGCCGTTGGACAGCTTCCAGAATGGGTTCTTCACGGAAGATGCGTTTCAGCGCCAGGGCCAGTTCACGATTGAAATCATCGATGCGCTGGCGCTCAATGGCTGAGATTTCTGTGTTCTTGTCTTTGGTGGTCATTCCATTCTCCCAATATGTGTGGTGTCTCCAAAGAGTTCGTCGGTGAGGGAGTCGTCATCGTCTGCTTCCCCTTCCCATGTTTCTTCTTCCGGCCAGAGCGCGAGCTGACGCCCACCGCCGATCACCAGGCTGGCGAGATCGCCTTCATTCATCCCCAACGGCTGCAGCACCTGGAAGACGGAGCGGATCAGTAAGTCGCGATAACGGGCTTTGTCGACCTGCTGCCATTGCGGGCGTTCGGGCAATCCCCAGGCTGAAACACCGGGCTTCCTTCCTTTAATATAGATCATCGGAATGCGCTGGCCGACGCGCACATCGATCCCGGCAGCGCGCAACTGCAGCGCAGCTTTGGCGGGCTCCGATTGGCCGGTGTATTCCTCGGGTTCGCGCGCGAGCCGCTTGCGTGTGACCAGCTCTTCCAACGGAACGCGTTCCCCATACAAATCGGCCACCGCCTGATAGACGATCGCCAATGCGGCGGGGATGTGCTCCTGCAACGGATGCGTATGGGGGTCACTGGCCAACTCCGCCATGATCGCCCGCTCAGCGTTTGTGATCCAGGCCGGGGTGTCTGCCCGGCGCTGGGCCATGCCGCGCACTTTTAGTGAACCGTCATAGAACTTGCCGAAATAGCGGTTGGAAGCGCCGATGCGCGGGTTGAGTTTCGAGGGTAGAAAAGCCAGCCACTGAAAGATGCCCTCCAACTCGATGCACAGGCCGGTGCGCTGGTCGATCTCGCCCATCAGCGCCTGGAAATCTTCAGGGCTGGTGGCGCCCGCCTTGTGGACGAAGACCGAATCAGTATTGGCCGCCAGCACTTCGAAACCGTAATCATGCGCCGCTTCGATGGCCCGCACCAGCATCTCGCGCCCGATGGCACAGATGGCTTCATGCGCCAGAATGCGTCCATATAAGTTGTGCGCATGGCCCTGGTAGCCAAAGGAGACATATCCCAGCCACTTCAGGCCATCGATGGTGCCTTGCAGCAACTCCCGGCGCGGATCATCCGGAGCGAGCGTTTTGCGCAAAGCTTTGGCCAGACGGCGTTTCTCCAGCAGGGGTTTCAGGATCGTCGCCACCAGCCCCGGCACATCCTGGCGGATCGGCATCCCGCTGCGGGGAACGATGCGGTTTGTTTTCCCGACTTCCCCGGCGGTTTCACCGCTGATATTCCAACCTGCCATGATCGCAGGGTACATCGAGAAGAAATCCAGCTCGGCTACATTCAAATGTAAACCCACAACGGGATGGTAGTTCAGCCCGCCGCCATCGGCATTGTTGAGTGCCATCAGCGGGCGGAAGGGTTCGGTCTGGCGTTTTTCCTGCGGCACGAGCACCCCCCAGCGCAGCGCCTGACGGATTTGCATGGCGGTGAAGCCCGCGCCGGGACTGTTCCGCGCCGCAATCTGCACATCTAAACCGCTGACGCGCGCCATCTCGATAGCCGCCTGCAGGCTGAAGCCACCGCTCATGGCGGCGTTGCCCGGATCGATATGCCAGCGACCGTAGAGCAAAGTCTGAGCGGCGCGAAAATTCACCTGCCCGTAGCTGTGGTAGGTCAGCTCGTCTTTAATTAAAGGCGCTTTGGATTTGTCCCGGTTGGGGTTGAAGTCTATCTGGTGCTGCTTGGCGATGCGCGCCAGATAGGGGAAGAGCCAGGCATCTCCCTGGGTGGCCAGGATCACGTCAGGATCGCAGATCTCCAGAATATCCATCACCTCCAGCAACAACTCTCGCTCGTCGCGCGTATCCAATTCCCAGGACGTATCCTCACATTTCAACGTCAGGCGCCCGGGTGGCGCAAAGGCGGGATCGGTATCCGGCTCGATCCACAACGTGCGCAACGTGGGCAGGGCATAGCTCAAATCCCAGGGGCTGTCCAGCACATCC
>JABGRQ010000172.1 GCA_018648225.1 Chloroflexota bacterium | reverse complement strand
GCAGTGCCAAATTACTCTCACCTGACTATTAGAACAATTGTACTCGAAATTGATGCGAATTAGTATCTTTTTACAGCTTTTTCATTCCGATTGTGCTGTTCTTCCACACCTTTGCCTGCTGAAACAACTCGCTTAGAGGATAGAGTGCCTTCATGGGCAGAGATAGATTCGGGGTGCGCGTGCGTGGATACTGGAACACGCGCGAACCCGCGGGCAAGGTTTCTGCTTTTTGCCGGAACTCACCCCGGGGCATATATCCGCAAAAATTGATTTCCATGCCATAGACCCAGATATTGCCCCAATCCAGCGGCTGGATAACCCGCGTTTCATTCAGCACAGGGCTGTGAATGCCGATCTGCCCATCGGCGTGTTGCGGACTATGCAGCGAATTCAGGGCAAAAAATGTTTTTCGGGCGGTGACGCGCTTGCCGGGACGTAGTATGAATTGTTCTTTTTGGGGCGAACGCATCGGGTCTTGTCCGTTGAGTTCAATTTTTAATAGTTGACTCGCATTACTCTTGAGCGTGAGCGCGCCCAAAGGTTGCCATGCCTGGGGACGTGCCCAGTGTTTAGGCAGCGTGTAGATGAGATATACTGGCTGCTCGGCAGCGAGTGCTTTTTTTAGGGTTGCCTGATTGGGGGTCAGTAACGCGTTTAGAAAGGCGAAAATAAAAATATCATCATCAGTGCCGCGGTCCGCCTTGATTTGGTCGAGCGGTACCAATGCCTGCGCTTCGAGCAAATTGGCGGGTTGCTGACGCACCTGGCTGATACGCTCTTTATGCGTGAGCAAGAAACTCTTGATATCGCAGCGCCGCCCGCCAATGGCAATATCATAACGATCAGGATCGGTGAAAGGAGTGGCTCCCAGATTGTCGTGGGGAATTTGCTTCGCGGCCAGTAAGCGTCGGAAAGCCAGCTCTACTGCTACCCCTGCCACAATGCGCTGCAAGCGTTTCACCGGCGAAGTGCCCATGCGATTGTAGGTGAAGTGCAGCGATTTGCAGGCATAGGCAATTCCTGCCTGGGTCATATCGGGTGTGTAGGGGATGGTGATGAAGTCGGAGGAGGTTAGCATGGTTATTCGGTATCCAATAACTGCACACTCAGTGTAATCAACAAAAAGATTCACCACTTAGGCACAAAATCACAAAGGATGAAAATTTTTCGTCAATCGCTCAAGCCATATTCTTTGAGTTTTGGTGTCTTTGTGGTTATATTTTTTTTCGTTACTCATTCCGAAATTGCAAACAATAGTGGTGAAATGTATTACTCACCCAGGCGTTGCCCATCCCGTAAGGAAACAGACGAATATTATCCTGGCACCAGATTTTTTCGTCTTTGAGCGTGTAGGTTCCATCCAACCGCCGGGCCAAATCCCAGGCCAAGGGGTACATTTTGCCCCCTTTCTTCACATTCTTCACGATAATCGTGATATAAGCCCGTGGTTTCAGAAACGGCTTCATTTGGATATAAATCCGCACGAGCATATTTAGGAAATGTTCGTAATCGGGGATATTGCCTAAATCATCTGGGTGGTCGGAATACACCACGTCCAGCGAATCGTCTCCCCGGCGTTTTTTCTGGGTTTCCGCGCCTTTAGCGCTGAGCATATCCCAATAAGGGGGTGAAGTGATGACGTAATCAAGGGGGGGGATGTCATACTCTGGGAAGATTGTAGCAATTTGAGTGGAGTTGCCAGTGACGACTTCGGCGATGAGTGGGTCGTTGGTATCCCCCAGGGCTTGACGTTCCTCGAGCAGCATTTGACGCGCCATTTTTGCATAAGCCGGGTTGAGTTCAATGCCATAGCTGTGACGTCCCGCACGCAACGCGGCAATCAATGTGCTGCCGGTACCCGCCATCGGATCGAAGACAACCCCCTCTTGTTTGGTAAAAAACTCAATGAACTCCTGCACCAACGTTTCGGGATATTTTGCCGGATGTTGTAACACATCTTTTTTACGCGGCGGCGGATTATGCACAAACCACGATTTCTGAAATTTGAGCCATTCTTTGGTATCTAGATCGTTAAGCCGGTTGCGGAATTTGCGTTTACTCATAAGTAGTTTTTAGTGCAATGCCATCAAGTTTTTTTCTTTGAGCCTTAGTATCTTTGTGGTGTATTGTTTACGGTTCAATCTGATAGACCGTCAAATCCGAAAAGCTAACCGTCACTGCGGTTTCGCCTGCCGAGCGGATGAATACGCCTAACGCCCCATTCTTTAGTGATGGGTCACTGATGCTGAATTGGTACTGGTCGTTGACGAAGAAGCGCATCTCTCTCCCCGAGGCCCAAACCCCCAGGCGAGAAATGCTGGGGGCCGCCGAAGGTACCGCCGCGCTGCGCATCCAGCCCTGTGCTGATGAGGCCGTGCCGCTGATGACTCGATCCAGGCGCAATTGTCCATCGCATGAGAGCGAGAAGCGGTAAAAATTGGTGGGATTATTGTAACGCAAGAGCAAACCATATTCGTCAACTCCGCTGCACAAACTTGGGCTGGTGGTGATTTCGGCATAGAAATCGCTAAAAAAATACCCTTCTTGCACGCTGAAGAGAGAGCTTTTGGGTTGTGAAAGCGCTAGCGTGATCTCGTTATTGGCGACTGAGATATTGCTGTTCACTGTTGTGAGCAGTGTCCAACCCGCGGAGGAGGCAAAGGAATCACTGTATAGTAGGGTGCCAACCTCTGGGCGTAGTACCGGCGTTTCGCTGGGTAACAGCGTGGGGCCTGGCGTTGGAGTCTCCGTGGGCGGAAACCAGATCACTGTTGGGGTGGCGGTCTGCGTCGGGGCGGGCGTTTCCGTGGGCAAATCGGGCAAATCTTGCAGGGGCAGGCAGGCTGTGAGTAAAAGAGTTATTAAGATGATAGGTATGTGTTTCATCGGCTGAAGGTTAAACCCGCAAGATAATTTGCTCCCGCTCTGGGCCTACGGAAACCAAGGTTGCCGGCACCCCACACAATTTTTCAATCCGTTGGATGTAATTTTGCGCTTCGGCAGGAAGTTCTTCCCACGCTCGCACGCTCATAATATCTTCCTGCCAGCCGGGGAGTTCTTCGTAGACGGGCTCATAATCCAGATCGGTTGGCCCGAAGGGGAGATCGGTATAGACTTGATCGCCCGCGCGGTAGCCCGTGCAAATATTGAGCGTATCCAGCCCGGAGAGTACATCTAGTTTGGTGATGGTGAGTTCGGTGACGCCGTTGACGCGCAGCGCATAGCGCAGCAGCACAATATCCAGCCAACCCACGCGCCGCGGGCGGCCAGTGGTGGTGCCAAATTCATCCCAGGGGTTGGCGCCTGTGCCGCGCAAATGTCCGGCAACTGTGCCCGCCTCTTCGGTGGGGAACGGCCCTTCGCCGACGCGCGTCTGAAAGGCCTTTGTAACCCCGACCACGCGCCCAATCTGCCCAACCCCCAACCCCAGACCTACCAATGCGCCTGGCGCAGTGGGGTTGGAACTGGTCACATAGGGGTAGGTTCCGTGGTCGAGATCAAGTAGCGTGCCCTGTGCGCCTTCGGCGAGTACATTTTCTCCATGTTGCAGTGCCTGACTGAGCAAGATCGACACATTGCTGATATAAGGTTTGAGTTGGTGCGCGTAGTTCACATATTCTTCTGTTACAGCTTGCGCGTCAAGCGGTTCGGCATCGTAAAGAGCGGTCAGTTGTTTGTTGACGGTTTCAACATGCGTTTTGAGGGACTCGGCGAAATTTTCCAGGTTGCGCATGGCTTCCACGCGCAGGCCGGAACGTTCGGCCTTGTGATTGTAAGCCGGACCGATGCCGCGCAGTGTGGTGCCGATTTTGCCTGTGCCGCGTGCCTGCTCGCGAGCGGCATCCAGCGCCAGATGCGCCGGAGTGATAATATGCGCGGCGTGTGAGATTTTTAGCCGCTCCGGGTTGATATTTACACCATATGTGCCCAGCATCTCAATTTCTCGCAGCAAAACCGCCGGGTTGACGACCAGGCCATTGCCGATCACGCCAACCGTGTGGGGTTGGATCACGCCCGAGGGAATCAGATGCAGCTTGAAAGTCTGCTCGCCGACCTGTACAGTATGCCCGGCGTTATCGCCGCCGTTATAACGGGCGACATAATCGGCTTGTCCGGCCAGTAAATCTACCACGCGGCCTTTGCCTTCATCACCCCACTGGGTGCCGATAATAATATTCAGTGGCATATCAATAACTCCTCGATCTTTCTAAAAATGTTGAAGTTTTGTTTTCGGATTTCCAGAATGGATACTTCACACCTGACAAGTGTCATTGGCGGCGGATTTTGTGGTATTGTAAAATACATCCGACCGATTCATTCTAGCATACTTCTACTTAACTGAAGGAGAGTATCATGCGAAAGAAAGCTATTCTAATTACCGGCGCGGCGGGGGAAATCGGTCATGCGCTGATTGAAGCGCTCGCAAAAACTGGAGATGTCCCGCTGCTTAGTTTGGATTTGGATCCACTGCCCGAGGATATACGCGAGCTGACCACACATTGGGAAGCTGATATCCTCGACCAGAAATTGCTTGACCGTCTGGTGAGCGAATATGAATTTGAAGCCATTTATCATCTGGCCGCGCTGCTTTCGACGCGCGGCGAATTTTCGCCAGGCGCGGCGCATCAGGTCAATGTCAATGGCACTATGCAATTATTGCGCCTGGCCGCGGAGCAATCGGAATGGCGGCGCAAGCCAGTGCAATTTATTTTTCCCAGTTCGATCGCGGTTTATGGCCTGCCCGATCTGGAGACAAAAACTCAATACGCCCGCGTACGCGAGTGGGAATGGAACTATCCCCGCACGATGTATGGCGCGAATAAATTATATTGTGAATTGCTGGGGGTGTATTTTAGCGAATACTATCGTCAATTGGCGGCAGAACAATCCACGATGGTGGATTTTCGTGCCGTGCGCTTCCCCGGCCTGATCAGCGCATTCACCGTTCCCAGCGGCGGCACCAGCGACTACGGTCCCGAAATGCTTCACGCCGCGGCGAAAGGCGAACCGTATGGCTGTTTCGTGCGCCCCGATGTGCGCATTCCCTTTATGGCGATGCCCGATGCTGTAAAATCACTGTTGGCCCTTGCTGCCGCGCCTGCCGAAGCCATTGGGCAGCGTGTTTATAATGTCACTAGCTTTAGTCTCTCGGCAGAAGAATTTAAGCAATGGGTGTTGAAATTCTTCCCTGCTGCACAGATTGACTTTACCCCGGATATGAAGCGTCAAACGATAGTAGATAGTTGGGCCGCGGAGATGGACGATAGCGCGGCGCGGCGCGATTGGGGTTGGCAGCCGGACTATGATGTTCAGCGCGCCTTTGAAGGGTATCTAGTGCCCAATATTACGAAACGTTATCAAGACTGAATCAGCAGCCCCTAAGGAGTTTTTATGTCAGCGAAATTAACGGTAGGATATATCGGCCTCGGCATCATGGGTAAATCGATGGCCCGCAATATCTTAAAGGCTGGTTACCCCCTGGTTGTACATAATCGCAGCCGCAGCGCTGTAGCCGAGTTGGTTGCCGAAGGCGCAAAAGAAGCTTTTTCGCCCGCCGAAGTGGCTGCCCAGGTGGATGTGATATTTACGAACCTTCCCGACTCTCCGGATGTGGAGTTGGTGGCGCTCGGTACTGAAGGCATCATCGAAGCTGCGCGGGATGGCCTGATATTCGTCGATAATTCAACCATCAAACCGGCTACAGCGCGCCTGATTTCCCAGGAACTGGGCCAAAAGGGCGTGCTGGCGCTGGATTGTCCTGTTAGCGGTGGCGATATTGGCGCGAAAAATGGCACCCTGGCGATTATGGTGGGCGGCCCGGCAGATGCGCTTGAAAAAGTGTTGCCAATTTTTAACGCGGTTGGCAAAAGCATCACTCATGTTGGCGAAGCTGGCGCGGGGCAAATTGCTAAAGCCGCCAATCAGATTATGGTGGCTGCCCAGATGGTGGCGATGGGCGAGTTGATGATTTTGGCAAAAAAGGCCGGGGCGGATCCTGAAAAGGTGGTTGCAGCTATTCAGGGTGGCGCGGCTCAGTGCTGGACGCTGGATGTCAAGCCTGAGCGTTTGTTCGCGGGCAATCGTCAACCCGGTTTCAAAGCCTATATGCAGGCTAAAGACCTGGGCATTGTCATGGATACGGCGCGCGAATATGGTGTTCCGATCCCTGCGGCAGCGGTGCATACCCAGCTCTTCGATGCTATGTTGCAAATGGGCATGCCCGAACTGGATAACTCGGCAGTCGTCGGTGTGGTTGAAGCCCTGGCTAATACATCCCTTTTGGACGCGTAGGCTTTAGCGCGCAATGCGTATTTTAAACCCCAATAGATTATCGGGTGAATTCCGCTTTACCTGGCGCGCGGCGCGTGATTACGCTCTGATTTTTGCAGGTGCGGCGCTGCAAGCACTGGCACTGCGCGTTTTTCTGGTGCCATCACAACTTGCCAGTGGCGGTGTTAGCGGTTTGGCGCAAATTACCAACCATTACACACAGTGGCCGATTGGTTTGATGGTTTTGCTGGGCAATTTACCGCTTTTTATTTTGGGCTGGCGCTTTCTTGGTGGGCCGCACTTCGCCTTCCGCACGGCCTTTGCGGTGCTGGTCTTTTCGATGCTGGTTGACCTCCCTGTGCGATTTTTGCCAGAGGGTGGTATTACCGACGATTTGATATTAAACGCGTTGTACGGCGGTGTAGTGAGTGGTTTTGGCTTTGGCCTGGTCTACCGCGGGCAGGGAACCAGTGGCGGCTCCGATATTCTGGCGCGTATTCTCAGTAATTGGCGGGGCATATCTGTATCGCAGAGTTATCTCTTTACCGATGCGCTGATCATTTTGCTGGCGGGTCTGTCTTTTAGCTGGGAAAACGCACTCTACGCATTGGTGATGCTCTATGTCAGCGGTTTGGCCGCGGAAGCGATGAGCCAGGGGTTAAACGTCGCCCGAACCGCACTGATCGTAACGCAATCCCCCGATCAACTCACGGAGCAGATCATCGCCAAACTCGATCGCGGGGTGACCATTCTCCCCGCTCGTGGCGGATATACTCAGGAAGAGCGCGCGGTGTTGTATTGTGTGGTCATGCCCTCCGAAGTACCGCGTCTCAAAGCGCTGGTGCGTCAAATCGATGAAAAAGCATTCATGGTTATCGGTCATGCACATGAAGCGCTGGGCGAAGGCTTCCGTTCTTTGAGCGGATAAGTTTTGCAACTTCTCATAAAAGGTTGCGTATATTAGGGCACAACAAAATGATCGCAGGAGCACAATTTTGAACGACAACGAAGCGATATGGCTCGCCAATGCGCGGGCAGGCGATGACGAAGCCTTTACATATATCGTAGAAGCCTATCAGAAGCCGGTCTTTAGTTTGTGTTATCGCATGTTGGGCAACGCGGGCGATGCTGAAGATGCTGCCCAGGAAGCCTTTTTACGAGCCTATAAGAATTTAAATCGCTACGATCCAGAACGTTCTTTTGCAACCTGGCTGCTTTCCATTGCATCTCATTACTGTATTGATCAGTTGCGTAAACGGCGTTTAACAACTTTTTCGATCGATGACGAACAACACGATTGGTGGCAGCCGCCAGACCCTGGCCCTTCACCGGAAATCCGCCTGGTCAATGATGAGAAACAGGCTCAGGTGCAGCAACTGCTTGATACTTTGCCTCAAAAAGATCGGGCCGCGATGATCCTGCACTATTGGTACGACCATTCGTATGAAGAAATTGCCGAATCGCTCTCGCTCAGCGTTAGCGCTGTAAAAAGCCGTCTCTATCGTGCGCGTCGTGCATTGGCTGAACAATATCAAACGATGGATGCGCAAATGCTTGAATCTCAAAATACTGAGAGGACGCCCTATGAAAAAACACCAGCCTTTTGAAACCTGGATTCTTCTCGATGAACCCCTCGCCCCTGAGCAGGCTCAATTATTAAACGCGCACCTCAAAACGTGCGAAGCGTGCCATGCCCTGAGAGCCGCCTGGGGCCGGGTGGATGCAATGCTTCAGGAAACACCCACACTTGAACCTGCGCCAGGCTTCGTTACCCGCTGGCAGGCGCAACTATCTCAACAACGCAGCCTGCAACGCTACGCGCGGCAACGCTGGCAATCGTGGATTACGCTGATTCTAATTGCCAATGCGGTTTCAGCCTTTGCGGTTTTATTAGGTTGGCAGGTTTTTAATAGCTTTAGTTCACTGACAGAAATATTAATACTCTTGGTGCAGCGCGCAACGACATTTATTACGGTAGTCAATGTATTTCAAAATCTATTTGCGGTTGCTTTCCGCACACTGCCGGGCTTGTTGCCACCAGCCGGGTGGGCTGTTGTCGCTGCTCTGATAAGTATTGGTAGTCTGATTTGGGTGATTTCACTCTCCCGATTGGCGAGAATGCGATGGAGGACACAATAATGAAAAAAATCAAAATATTCACCTATCTGTTATTGATGATCGCGCTGGTTTGGCCGAACGCGGCCTTTGCCCGCGGTTTGGCTGATGATAAGGTTATTTTCGGCGGCACATATACGCTGGCCGAAGGCGAAACTCTGGATGGGAGTGTCGTGGTCTTTGGTGGGACGATTACGCTGGAAGCCAACAGTACCGTAAATGGCGATGTGGTTCTGATTGGTGGCACTATGGATGCAGCAGGCACCATTAACGGCGATATGGTTGGTATTGGCGGAGTGCTTCAACTGAGCGAAGCGGCAATTGTCAATGGAAGTCTGGTTACGATCGGGGCTGCTCTGGACAAGGCGGTTGGGGCTGAAATCAATGGCGATGTTGTTCAGGGCATCAATCCCCCCTTCCAGTTCAACTTGCCCGAAGATGCGGTATACACGCCTGCCGTCAGCGTTGACCATAACCCGGCGCTTGAAGTCGTATGGTTTTTCTTTCGCATGTTTATGTGGGCGGCCCTGGCAATTCTGTTGGTAATATTCTTTGCCGAACCGACCGAACGGGTAGCCAATGCCGCGCTCAATGAACCGCTGATCACAGCCGGAGCCGGTTTGCTGACCGCGGTGCTTTCTCCGCTGGCAGTTCTGGCGCTGGTGATTACAATTATCCTTAGCCCCGTAGGGCTTGTGTTGGCAGTTTTGCTGGCGATAGCATGGCTGTTCGGCTGGGTGGCGCTGGGGCTCGAGGTTGGGCAGCGTGTGGCAAAAATGCTCAATCAGGAATGGGCGCCCGCAATTGCATCGGGCGTGGGCACGTTGATTCTCTACTTCGTGCTGGCCGGGTTCGATCAGATTGT